>NZ_JBHYKH010000308.1:0-10769 GCF_042741275.1 Streptomyces sp. NPDC058964 | reverse complement strand
CACGGCACCGGGGACGCTGTGCCCGTCCCGGCCCTCACCCGCGACGGCTCCTCCGCACCGCGCGGCTCCCGCTGGCTGGTGGCTCCCGACACCCGACACCGTGCGCCCCTCCACCTCCACCTTCACGCCCTCCCCGGGCACGGTGAAGCTCTCTCCCGGGGCGACCGGGGCATCGGCCAGCGGCGCGTACACCGAGCCCTCCCAGCAGGCTTCCGTGTGCGGGTGGGCGTCCACGACCTCGATCGGCCCGCCCCCGGACGCCGCCCCGCTGTGGACCCGGTACACCAGGATGCCCTGCCGGCAGGTCGCGCGGTCGCTCCCGGACGGGCCCCGCGCCTCGAAGGCCAGCACGCTGTCGGGTCCGGTGCGCACGACGGCCAGCTTCGTGCCGTCGCCCAGGCCGAATGCCGGGGCTCCGGACAGACCCGGGACGGACGTCCCCGGTCCGGCGGCGAGGGGTTCGAGGGTCAGCCGGGTGGGCCCGGTACCCCGCAGGCACGCGACCTGCCGTGGATCGAGCCACCCCAGCTTCCACTTGTGCCAGGCGAACAGGTCCGGGGACAGCCCGAACTGGCTTCCCATGAGGTCCCAGTCCCCCACATAGGTGTCCCAGTCGCCCTTCCCGTCCGCCGGGCGGTGGTACAGGTCCGGCAGGTCGAAGAGGTGTCCCGTCTCGTGCGCGAGGACCAGCCGGTCCGGTGGATGCCGTTCGAAGACCGTGACGACCCTCCGCACCTCCGTGCCGTCGACCTGCACCGGCGTGTCCAGGTTGACGACCTTCGTCGCGTCGGAGTCCACGCCGGGCGCGTCCGGGTCGGCGACGAAATAGACGACGTCGTACCGCGAGAAGTCGACCTGGCCGTCGGCCACGGCGAACGCGTCGTGCAGATAGGCGGCGCGCCGCGCGGGGTTCCAGTCCCGCCGTATGGCGTAGGACGTCGACGGTTCCGGCATACGGAGCCAGTGCGGCAGCGGGTGCGGGCGCAGGGTGAACTTCCCGTAGGAGGCCTGCTCGAAGAAGCGGCTGGTGGCCGGGAAGTGGTCGGCGGTCAGCTGCGCGGGAGTGGTGTGCGGGGCGGAGTCGGGGAAGGCGAGGAACACCATCACGGCCGAGAACGGGCGGGTCGGCCGGGTGTAGGAGGGGTTCCAGGTGTCCACGCCCTCCGAGTGATGGGCGTCCGTCCGGTGCAGTGCGCACGGAGCCGTCGAGAACGGCTCGGCGACCGACGGACCGCTGAGAATCGAGGTCGCGGCGAGCGCCGACATCGTGGTGAACACTGCGGCGGTGCTGCGCAGCTGGGGACGCGGCACGAAGGTACCTCCGGTTGCGGTTCACGGGACACCGCACCCAGCCTGTGTGAGTTTGTTAAGCAACGCCCTGTTTGTCTGCACCAGAAGGGTGAGGTGTTGTGAATGAGGCCGAGTGGGCGACACCCCGAAGCACTCACGGAACGTCACAAGTGGTCGGAGGCCTGAAGAACCCGTCCATGTGCGGGCAGAAACGATCTGTCAGAAGCGCCGATTCGTCATGGACACTGGAGAGTGGCTGGAAGGCCTCTGGGCCAGCCCCTATGATCGGCACACTTTCCTGCACGGACAGACATCGAGTGCACTGCGGGAGCCAGCGGTGAGCGGAACGTCCGAAGGGCCGACGCCCGTGGCAGACCTCGACCGGTCGGCCGTCACAGAGAGTGACATCGGTGCGCCTTCTCGTGCCGAGTCCCGCCCCGATCCCCCGGCGCACACGTACCGACCCGTCTTCGCGGCCGCGCCGCTCGCCATGGCCGTCGTCGACCGCGAGGGTCTGGTGGCCGACGCCAACGACGCGTTCGGCGCGCTGCTCGGCGCCGAACCCGCCGCACTCACCGGGCGCCTCGCTGCCGACCTGGTCGACCTGGCCTCCGACGCGCGCACCTGGCACGCCTACCGCGAGGTGCTGGGGGGCCGGCAGGCGAAGCTGCGCTGCACCCGCCGGCTGAAGCACCCCGACGGCCACTCGGTGTGGGTGCAGGTCACGGTCGCGCCCCTGACCGGGCCGGAGCCCGGTGTCCTGCTGTCTGTCGCCGACATCAGCGACCGCCGTGAACTCCAGTCCAGGCTGCGGCACTTGCAGATGCACGACCCGGTGACCCGGCTGCCCAACCGCACGCTGTTCTTCGAGCGTCTGTCGGCCGCGCTGGAGGCGGAGTCGTACGAGCAGAGCGGCACGGGCCGGATCGGCCTGTGCTACCTGGACCTCGACGGCTTCAAGGCGGTCAACGACACTCTCGGCCACCGCGTCGGCGACCGGCTGCTGGCCGCCGTGGCCGAACGTCTGACCCGCGTCGCCGACGAGGCCGGATACGCGAGAACCGGCACGCCCCTGGTCGCCAGACTCGGCGGCGACGAATTCGCGCTGCTGGTCGAGGACTCGACGGGCACCGAACAGGTGGCCGATCTGGCGGAGGCGGCTCTGGAGGCCCTCCAGGACCCCTTCGACCTGGCGGGTCAGCGGCTGTCGCTCTCGGCCTCGATCGGGGTCGTGGAGCGGCATGCGGCCGGGACGACCGCCACCGGGCTGATGCAGGCCGCCGACACGACCCTGTACTGGGCCAAGGCCGACGGCAAGGCCCGCTGGACTCTGTTCGACCCGGAGCGCAACGCGCACCGCATGACCCGGCAGGCGCTCGCCTCGACCCTCCGCCCCGCCATCGACCGGGGCGAATTCGCCCTGGAGTACCAGCCGTTGGTCGGCATGGAGGACGGCCGGCTGCGTGGGGTGGAGGCGTTGGTCCGCTGGCATCATCCTCAGTTCGGCACACTTACGCCGAATCGGTTCATCGGACTTGCCGAGGAGGACGGCTCCATCGTCCCGCTCGGCCGCTGGGCCCTGGCCACCGCCTGCCGCCAGGCCCGCCACTGGCAGCTGGACCACCCGGACGAGCCGCCGATCTTCGTGAGCGTCAACGTGGCGGTCCGTCAGGTGTGGGACTCGGACCTGGTGGCGGACGTGGCGGAGACCCTCGCGGAGACGGGACTGGCCCCGCATCTGTTGCAGCTGGAGCTGACCGAGTCCGCGGTGATGGGTTCGGCGGGCCGCCCGCTGCAGGCCCTCCAGGCCCTCAGCGACATGGGGGTGGGCATCGCCATCGACGACTTCGGCACCGGCTACTCGAACCTGGCCTACCTGAGCCGTCTGCCGGTGTCGGTCCTCAAGCTGGACGGCTCGTTCGTACGCGGCTTCCAGTACGACGAGCCGGGCGACCGCCCGAACCCGGCCGACGAGGTCGTCGTGGAGGCGATGATCCAGCTGGCCCACCGTCTCGGTCTGACGGTCACCGCGGAGTGCGTGGAGACGTCCGCCCAGGCGACCCGTCTGCGGCACATCGGCTGCGACACCGGACAGGGCTGGCTGTACTCCCGCCCTGTGCCGCCGGATCGTATCTCCGAGCTGCTGGGTACCCAGTCCTACGCCGTGGGCAACTCGTAGGCGCCCGCGATCAGTTCGTACGAACGCAGCCGCAGCTCACCTCGGTGGGCGTGGGAGGTGAGCATCAACTCGTCGGCCCCGGTGCGCTTCTGGAGCGCGTCCAGTCCGGAGCGGACCTCGTCCGCGGTTCCGTGCACGATGTTGCCCGCCCAGGACCGCACGAACTCCTCCTCGTACGGGCTGAATTCGTACTTCGCGGCCTCGTCCGGGTCGGGGAAGAGTCCCGGGCGGCCGGTGCGCAGCCGGATCATGTTCAGCGCGGTGGCCCGTACCTGCCGGCGGGCTTCCTCCTCCTCGTCCGCGGCGAGGGCGGAGACGCCGATGAGGGCGTAGGGCGCGTCGAGGACGCCGGACGGGCGGAAGGACTCCCGGTACAGGTCGAGGGCCGGGACGGTGTTCTGCGCGGAGAAGTGATGGGCGAAGGCGAACGGCAGGCCCAGCATGCCGGCGAGCCGGGCGCTGAAGCCGGAGGAGCCCAGCAGCCAGATCGGCGGGCGGTGCGGCGACTGGATCCCGCCGGGAGTGGTGCCCTGCACCGGCCCGGGAATCGCGTGGATCCGCCCGTAGGGGTGGCCGTCGGGGAAGTCGTCGTCCAGGAACCGGGTGAGTTCGGCGAGCTGCTGCGGGAAGTCGTCGGCGCCCTCCTCGAGGGTGTCGGTGCGGCGCAGGGCGGCGGCGGTGGCCCCGTCCGTGCCCGGGGCGCGCCCGAGGCCGAGGTCGATCCGGCCGGGGGCCATGGCCTCCAGCGTGCCGAACTGCTCGGCGATGACGAGAGGCGCGTGGTTCGGCAGCATGACCCCGCCCGAGCCGAGCCGGATCCGCTCGGTGTGGGCGGCCAGGTGCGCCAGGATCACGGCGGGCGAGGAGGATGCCACACCGGGCATGGAGTGGTGCTCGGCCACCCAGTAGCGGTGGAATCCGCGCGCCTCCGCGAACCGGGACAGCGCGACGCTCGTGCGCAGCGCGTCGGTGGCGGTACGCCCCGCGCCGACGGTGACCAGGTCCAGTACGGAGAGGGGGACGGGGGCGGTGCCGTGCGCCGTTCCCCGGATCTCGTCTTCCGACACGGTGCGTGCCTCCTGCTTTCTCGGCCGTGCGCTGTCCTCCGGGGGCCAACAGGAGGCTGACTCCGCTTTATTCCCCGGGCGGATCGGCCCGGTCCCGTGGCGAGCCGCACGCCCGCACCGTCACGCCGTCCCGCGGCGCCGTCCCGTCACACCTGGACGACTGGCTCGCGAGTGAACAGGGAGCCCAGCTCCGGTGCATTGACCCGGCGGTCCGTGAGGCGCAGTGCCTCCCACACCGTGACCTGGTTCGCCGTGAGGACGGGCTTGGAGAGGGCCTTCTCCAGGAGGGGTACGTACCCCGCCGTGTGCAGTGCCGTGTCCGGGAGGAGAACCGCCTGCGCGTCCGGGTCGTCCGCCGCCCGCGCGAGCGTCAGTACGTCCTCCTCCCCCCAGGCCCCGGCCTCCGCGGCCGTCGCGGTCCCGGCCGCCCGCACTCCGGTCACCTCCACGCCCCCGGCCCTGAGGAAGTCCGTGAACAGGGACGTCACGGCAGCCGGGTAGGTGGCCCCGACCGCCACCCGCCCCGCCCCGAGCTCGCGCACCGCGTGCACGAAGGCGAAGGACGTCGAGGAGGCCGGCATGCCCGCCAGCTGGGCCAGGGCGCGCACCTGGTCCCTGGCGCCCTCCCAGCCGTACACGAAGCTGCCGCCGGTGGAGGCCCACACCACCGTCTCCACCCCCGCGCGCCGCAGCTCGTCCACGCCGGCCGCCAGCCGCTCCGGCTCGCCCGTCCGCCGCAGCGCGTCCGCCCGGTGCGCGCCCTCGCCGGAGTCGGTGTGGACCAGGTCCACCCTGATGTCCCCGCCCAGGAGCTGCTCGATGCGCGGATAGTCGTCCTCGGCGAAGTGGCCCGGGTAGAGGAATCCCAGTGCGGTCATGTCCAGCCCTCCTGCTGTGTCCGTCCGGCGACGCCAGATACGCCTTCACGGCTCGGGTACCCAGCCACCGCGCCGTCGCCCCCACCGTGACCTGGTTGGCGGACATCGCCGGAAGTCCCGGTTCCGCCCCCGGCGGGCTGTTCGCGTATGGACAACGACTCGTGGGCGTGAGCGTGTTGACGAAGGGGAGTGCGGGTGCGAGCGTGGTCAATCCGCGCATGTCAGACACCTGGCCCCTCGGAGGAGCGGCTTGCCGACGCCCGTCCCGACCGTTCTCGTACTGGACGCCGAGCCGCTGCCCCGCCTCGGCCGGCTCACCGGCCGTGCCCGGATCGTGCACACGGACGCGGCCGGCCTCGCCGAGCGCCTCCCCTCGGCCGACGTCCTGCTGGTCTGGGACTTCACCTCGCACGCCGTGCGTGAGGCCTGGCCGGGCGTGGGCCCGCGGCCGCGCTGGGTGCACACGGCGAGCGCGGGCGTCGACCATCTGATGTGCCCGTCACTCGCCGCCTCCGGCACCGTGGTGACCAACGCGCGCGGGATCTTCGAGCAGCCCGTCGCCGAGTACGTCGCCGCCCTCGTCCTCGCGATCGCCAAGGACCTGCCGCGGACCCTGGACCTCCAGCGGGAGCGGACCTGGCGGCACCGCGAGACCCGGCGACTGGCCGGCACGCGCGCGTGCGTGGTCGGCTCCGGGCCCATCGGCCGTACCATCGCCCGGACGCTGAAGGCTCTCGACGTCACCACCGCCCTCGTCGGGCGCGTCCCGCGCACCGGGATCCACGGGCCCGGCGACCTGGACCGGCTGATGTCCCGGGCGGACTGGGTGATCGCGGCGGCGCCGCTGACCGAGCAGACGCGCGGCATGTTCGACATCCGCTGCTTCGGCGTGATGCAGCCCTCGGCGCACTTCATCAACGTCGGCCGCGGCCCGCTGGTCGTCGAGGAGGCGCTCGCCGAGGCGCTTGCCAAGCGGTGGATCGCGGGCGCGGCCCTGGACGTGTTCGTCGAGGAGCCCCTCGCGCCCGGGAGTCCCTTGTGGCGGGTCCCCGGTCTGATCGTGTGCCCCCCCCAGAGCGGGGGCACCGGCGGCGGGCGGGCCGAAAACGGTGTGCAGTTCGTGGAGATGTTCGAGCGGTGGGCCGCGGGCAGGCCCCTGGTGAACGTGGTCGACAAGCAGCGCGGATACGTGCCGGGACGCTGAACGGGTCCACGGCGGCCCTGTGATTCCCGATGCATAAGCCACGTGCTTGCGGGTAGCCGCGCCGCCATGGCTCCACCACTTGGCAAAGGTCCACGCACAGTCCCGTACACAGCAGGGCCCGGGCTCAGACGCTCCCGGCGGTCGGTGCTGGCCGCGCTATGCGGCCTCGGCGCGCTGGGGGCCGCGGGCTGCACGCGCGTGGCCACCGCGGCCGGCACGAACGGCGGCGATCTGCTCGACCGGCTCCGGGCGCAGGGTGTCGTGCGGCTCGGGATCGCGGGCGAGATCCCCTTCGGGTACATCGACAAGGACGGCGGGCTGACCGGCGAGGCTCCGGAGTTGGCGAAGGCCGTCTTCAAGCGGCTCGGGGTCGACCGGGTCCAGCCGGTGCCGACCGAGTTCGGCTCCCTCATACCCGGGCTGAACTCCCAGCAGTTCGATGTCGTGGCCGCCGGGATGTACGTCAATCCCGAGCGCTGTGAGCAGGTGATCTTCGCCGATCCCGACTACCAGATGCTCGACTCGTTCATCGTGCGCAAGGGCAATCCGATGGGCCTGAACGACTACAAGGACGTCGTGGCGAAGAAGGCGAAGTTCGCCACCGGGACCGGGTACGCCGAGATCCAGTACGCCGTCGAGGCGGGGTACGAGGAGAGCGACATCCTGATCGTCCCCGACCAGGTCGCCGGACTGAACGCCGTGGAGGCCGGACGGGCCGACGTCTTCGCCGGTACGGCGCTCACCACCCGCGAGGTCGTGAAGAAGTCCACCAAGGCCGAGGCCACCAAGGCCTTCACCCCGCTCGTCGACGGCAAACCCCATGTGGACGGCGGGGCGTTCGCGTTCCGGTCGGCCGAGACGCGGCTGCGGGACGCCTTCAACGTGGAGCTGCGCAAGCTGAAGAAGAGCGGCGAACTCTTCCGGATCCTGCGGCCGTTCGGCTTCTCCGAGGCCGAGATGACGGACCTCACCGCGAAGGAGCTGTGCGGCGGATGACCACAGGACTGTGGAAACTCGTACTCGAAGGAGTCTGGACCACCCTCCAGCTGCTGGTGCTCAGCGCGCTGCTGGCCACGGCGGTCTCCTTCGTCGTGGGCATCGCCCGCACCCACCGGCTGCGGTTCGTCCGCTTCCTCGCCGGCTTCTACACCGAGGTGTTCCGCGGCACCTCGGCCCTGGTGATGATCTTCTGGGTGTTCTTCGTGCTGCCGGTCGCCTTCGGCTGGCAGCTGGTGCCCCTGTGGGCGGGCACGCTGGCGCTCGGGCTGACGTACGGGGCGTACGGCGCGGAGATCGTGCGCGGCGCGCTGAACGCGGTCGACCCGGCGCAGCGGGAGGGCAGCGTCGCGCTGAGCTTCACGCCCTGGCAGCGGCTGCGGCTCGTGCTGCTGCCGCAGGCGGTGCCGGAGATGATCCCGTCCTTCTGCAACCTGCTGGTGGAACTGCTCAAGGGCACCGCGCTGGTGTCGATCACCGGCATGGGCGACCTGGCGTTCAGCGGCAACCTGGTGCGGCTGGCGCTGCAGGAGAGCGCGCACATCTACACGTACCTGCTGCTGATCTACTTCGCGATCGCGTTCGTGATCACCCGGCTGATGCGCGGTCTGGAGAAGCGGCTGAAGGCCGGTGTCGGCAAGGATCCCGGGACGGAGACCTCGGCGCGTGAGCTCAAGCGCGCGCAGACGACCGGTGTCGGGGCGGCCGGGGGTGGTGTGGCGTGAAGTGGGACTGGAGTGCCGTACGCGAGTTCATGCCGCACTTCTGGGACGGCCTGCTGGTCACCCTGCAGGCGCTGGCCCTCGGCTCACTGATCTCGTTCACCCTGGGGCTGCTCTGGGCGCTGCTGATGCGGGTGCCGAGCCGGTTCGTGCGCTGGCCGGTGGGAGTCGTGACGGAGTTCGTCCGCAACACCCCGCTGCTGGTGCAGCTGTTCTTCCTCTTCTACGTGCTGCCCGAGTGGGGGCTGACCTTCTCGGCGCTGACCACCGGTGTCTTCGCGATCGGGCTGCACTACTCGACGTACACGATGCAGGTCTACCGGGCCGGCATCGAGGCCGTGCCCGCCGGGCAGTGGGAGGCGGCGACGGCGCTGAGTCTGCCGGTGCGGCGGACCTGGGCGGTGGTGATCCTGCCGCAGGCCCTGCGCCGGGTCGTGCCGCCGCTCGGCAACTACGTCATCGCGATGCTCAAGGACACACCGATCCTGATGTCGATCACCGTCCTGGAGATGCTGGGCCGGGCGCGGCTCTTCTCCCAGCAGCACTTCCAGTTCACCGAGCCGGTGACGGTGATCGGCGTGGCCTTCATCGTCATCTCCTATCTCGCCTCCCTTCTCCTGCGCACCCTGGAGCGTCGCCTTGTCCGTTGAGACCAGCAAGCAGCCGGTCGCCACCGGCACCCGTCCGACCGAACTGATCCGCCTGGAGGGCGTCACCAAGCGCTTCGGGTCGAACACCGTGCTCGACCGGCTGGATTTCTCCGTCGAGTCCGGCAAGCACGTCACCCTGATCGGGCCCTCGGGCTCCGGCAAGACCACGATCCTGCGCCTTCTGATGACCCTGACCAAGCCGGACGAGGGCACGATCACGGTCGACGGGCAGCAGCTCTTCCCGGCGCCCGAGAAGGAGGTCCGGGAGGTCCGCAAGAAGATCGGGATGGTGTTCCAGCAGTTCAACCTGTTCCCGAACATGAGCGTGCTGCGGAACATCACCGAGGCCCCGGTCACCGTCCTGGGCATGGCGAGGGACGAGGCGGAGGCGCGCGCCCGCGAACTGCTGGACCTGGTGGGCCTGGCCGACAAGTGCGACGCGCGGCCGACCCGGCTGTCCGGCGGTCAGCAGCAGCGGGTGGCGATCGCCCGCGCCCTGGCGATGCGGCCCAGGGTGCTGCTCCTGGACGAGGTGACCTCGGCGCTCGACCCCGAGCTGGTCGTGGGTGTCCTCGACCTGCTCAGGGACATCGCCCGCACCACCGACATCACGATGCTCTGCGTGACCCACGAGATGAATTTCGCCCGGGACATCTCCGACCAGGTACTCATGTTCGACTCCGGTCGTATCGTTGAGGCCGGCCCGCCGGAGCGGATCTTCAGCGATCCGGAGCAGGAACGGACCCGGGAATTCCTCAGCGCGGTCCTCTGATTACGGGAAGTGAACGCGCGAACACCCGAGGTCTCGGTGCCGGGTCATGACTTTGGCATATGCCAGAGTGTCTGCGCCGCAGTTGAGAGGGCCACAATCTGGCCAACACCCCCTCCACATCCGGCTCTTGCCCGTTATCGTGGAGGGGATTCATCGACCGGATCGCGGCCAAAGAGCGAGCGCAGGGGGACCCACCGTGGCGCTGAAGCACGAGCCGACCACCCCGTACCACTCCGCCCAGGACGCCCTGCGCGTCCTGGAGACCGTGGCACAACACTCCACCGGCGCCACCGACGCCGATCTGGCGCGCGGGACCGGCCTCGCCCCCGAGCGCCTGGCCGCGCTGCTGCGCATGCTGCGCCGCGAGGCCTACGTGGAGCAGGTCTCCGACGGCGCGTACGTCACCGGGGAGGCCTTCCGGCGCCTCGGCTCCGCCCACGGCCACGAGCAGGCGCTCGGCGAGAAGCTCCAGCAGACCCTGGACCGGCTGCGCGACTCGGTCGGCGCCGCCGTCTACCTCAGCCGCTACGTCGACGGGGAGGTGCGGATCGGCCAGTACGCCGACAGCCCCGCCACGCCCGCGGTCAACGAGTGGGTCGACTTCCGCTACTCCGCCCATGCCACCGCGATCGGCAAGAGCCTGCTCACCCAGCTCGACCACAACGCACGCCGCGACCACCTCTCCCGCCACAAGATGGCCCGCCTCACCTCGCGCACCATCACCAGCGACAAGCTCCTGCTCTCCCGCCTGGAGTCCCAGCCGCCGACGGTGCCCGTCCTGGACCTCCAGGAGTACGCGATCGGCACGGTGTGCGCGGCGGTCCCGATCACGGCGGGCTCCTCGGTGGGCTGCCTGGCGCTGTCCCTGCCGGTGGAACACGCGCACCGCCTGAAACAGGCGGCTGACGCCCTCAACCGCGGCGCGGCGCCGGTACTCCTGTCGCTCGCGATCTAGCCCGGTCCCGGTTGGTCACGAGCACCCACCGGGACCAGGTGGTATTTTCTTCGTCG
>NZ_JBHYKH010000307.1:0-10872 GCF_042741275.1 Streptomyces sp. NPDC058964 | reverse complement strand
CACGGACCCATTCGGCGTGGGACTGACGTGTGCGAGAGCTGTGAGCGACAGGACAGTGCACTACGAGAAGGGATCTGATGCGTGATCTGAACGACGACGCCGGCCGGCGTGCCACCGCCGAGTCCATCGAGCGGGGCGGCGGCCTCAGCGTGAACGACCTGCTGGCCAGGGTGCAGACCGCGGCGAACGCGGCGGCGCCGGCCGCGCCGGTCCGGGACGTGGAGGGTCTCGCGGCCACGATCGCCGCGGCGGCGGGCCGCTATCTGCCCTCCGGCCGGCTCGCGCCGGACGCGGACTTCTTCGACGCGGGAGGTACGTCCGTCCACGCGGTGGAACTCGTCGCCGAGCTGGAGGGCGAGCTGGGCATCGAGGTCGACCTGGATGACGTCTTCGCCGACGCACGGCCGGTCAGCCTGGCCGGGCGCTGGCTGCCGGTGATCGTGGGCGCGTCGGCGGCGTCGGCCGCCGCGGAGGCGCGGCCGACCGGGCCGGAGACCGGCTTCGGCGCGGCACCCGCCCAGGCCTTCGACGCTCCGGTTCCCGCCGTCCTCCCCGTGCCGGCACCCCGCACCCCACGGGCGGTGCTCGGCACCCCCCGGCCCACCGCCGACCGCCACTCCCGGGCCCGCCAGGAGGACCTCGACCAGATCCTCGCCGACCTCGCCCTCGCCGACCGGCTCCCCTTCACCGACGTGCCCGAGCCGCTGCCGCCGCGCAGGATCCTGCTCACCGGCGCGACCGGGTTCCTCGGCAGCCACATGCTGCTCGACCTGCTGCGGCACAGCGACGCCCACGTCTCCTGCCTGGTCCGCGCGGAGGACGAGGAGGCGGCCACCGCCCGGCTCGGCGAGCAGTTGCGCAGCTACCGGCTGCCCTGGTCCTCGGAGGTGCGGCGCCGGGTGACCGTGCTGCCCGGCGACATCCGCCGCCCGCGCCTCGGCCTGTCCGACGAGCGGTGGCACACCCTCGCGCACGAACTCGACAGTGTCGTCGGCGTGGCCGCGGCCGTGGACTTCCTGCGCGGCTACCAGTCGCTGCGCGGCAGCAACGTCCTCGGCACGCTGACCCTGGCCGAGCTCGCGGCGACCGGCCGCCCCAAGCCGCTGCACCACATCTCCTCGATCGCGGTGTTCAACGAGGTCGGCATCACCTCGATGGGCGAGGACGACCCGCTGGCCCACGTCGACCGCCTCGTCTCCGGCTACGACCAGTCCAAGTGGGCCGCCGAGGTGGCGCTGCGCCGGGCCCGCGACCACGGCCTGGTCGTCACCGCCCTGCGGCCCGGCGGGATCGGCGGCCACACCAAGACCGGCGCCTACAACCCGCTCGACCTCAGCAGCGGACTGATCTCGGCCTTCGGCCGCTTCCGCACCGTACCGGCGTTCCGCTACCTCAACGCGGCCCCGGTCGACTGGGTGAGCCGGGTCGCGGTCGCCGCCGTCTGCGAGCCGGACGCCTGGGGCTTCGACTACAACCTGACCGGCGTCCCCAACACCCTCGACGACGTCGTCGCCGACATGGCGCTCGGCGGCATGCACGTGCGCGTCCAGGACTGGGACGAGTGGCGCGCGGACGCCCTGACCCGGCTCGAGGCCGAACCGATACCCGAACTGTCCTTCCTCGGCCGGGTGCTGCAGAGCCCCACCGCCCTGAAACTGGTCGAGGCCACGCTGAAGGGCCCCGTGGCCGGCGGCGAGCGCACCGACGCCCTCGTGGCGGCCCTCGGCCTGCCGCCCGCGACCCGCTACGACGCCCGCGCACAGCAGCGCACGTTCGAGAAGCTCGCCGACGACGGCCTGGCCCGGCTGCCCCACAAGGACGACCAGCCCTACCTGTGGTTCACCGAGACGACGAAGGGCACCGTGGGGCCGGTCGGTGCCGCCGCCGAGACGCCCTGCTCGATGGCGCTCACCCTCTCCATCGCGAGCATGTACCAGCTGGTCAAGGAGCGCCGGGTCGACGTCACCGGCGCGGTGACGTGCGCCGCGATCCACCCCGAGCCGCTCACCGTCGAGCGCGGCGACGTCTGGATCCGCCCCGAGGAGGGCATCCCGCAGCGCCACGGCCTGCGGCACCAGCTCCTGCGCTACCGGCTGCGGCTGCGCGACGCCGACGGCGGGCAGTGGTGGCTGGAGGGCCGCAAGTACGCTCGCGCCCGCCGGGACCTGTGGCGGCAGACCCGCGCCCTGACCGTCGAGATCGGCCGCGAGGGCGAGGCCGCCAGCCTGCTCGGCGAGGTCGTCGTACCCGCCGACTCCTACGTCCGCGACCAGATCGACGGCATCAAGGTCGACCCGCGCCTCACCGGCCAGGAGAAGCGGGCCGCCAAGCTGACCTGGCTCGCCTGGTTCGGCCTGGAGATGGGCCGTGGACTGATCGGCCCGTTCGCCCGGGCCGCCGCGGACCTCCTCGACCTGCGTCGCACTCCCACCTTCACGGAGCCCAACCGATGATCTTCAAGGCCACGACCCCCCGTACCCGGCCGGCGCTCCGCAAGGTACGGACCACCGCCGCCCTGCGGCCCCTGCGCCACCGCCTCGACCCCGCCCGCGTCGAGGAGATCCCCTTCCGCACGACCGACGGTGTCCGCCTCGGCCTGACCCGGGTGGACACCGGCGACACCGGCCGGCCCGCCGTGCTGCTCCTGCACGGGCACACGGCGTCCGCCGACATGTTCCTGCTGCCCGAGACCCGCAACCTGGTCGACGTCCTGCTCGACGACGGCTACGAGCCGTGGCTGCTCGACTGGCGCGGCAGCTGCCGGCTGCCGTACAACGAGACCGGCGGCAGGTACACGTACGACGACGTGGCCCTGTACGACATCCCGCAGGCCGTTTCCCACATCCGCGAACGCATCGGCGACCGGCCGCTGTTCGTGGTGGCCCACTGCATCGGCTCGCTCACCCTGTCGCTGAGCCTTACGGCGGGTCTGGTGCCGGGTCTCGCCGGAGTCGTGTCCCAGGGCGTGTTCCTGACGCCGAAGCTCGCGGGACGCACCTCGCTGCGCATGTCCGTCGCCGGAGAACTGCTCAAGACCCGGATCGACCACATTCCGGTCGACTTCCGCAAGGTGGGCCTGTGGTCCCGGTACACGCCCCTGTTCGCCCTGGCCTCCCGGAAGGCGAGCTGCCCCGACCCGACCTGCCAGATCCTGCACAACTCGGCCTGGGGCACGGGCGCCTCGCTGTTCGTGCACGAGCACCTCGCCCCGGCGACCCACGACCGGCTCGCGGAGCTCCTGGGCCCCGCCCCGCTGTGGATCCTGCCGCACCTGCGCCGGATCGAACTGGCCCGCAGCGTGGTGCGCTGGCACGACACCGACCACCGCTACCGGGCGCTGCCGCCCAACGCGCTGGACGCCGCGGGCCGCATCGACACCCCGGTCATGCTGCTGGCGGGCAGCGAGAACGGGCTGTGGCTGGACTCGCAGCGGCTCTGCCACGAGGTGCTGGGACACCGGCAGCCGCAGCTGGACGTGTCGTACACCGAGATCCCCGGATACGGTCACCTCGACACCTTCCTTGGCCGGGGCGCCGCCCTCGACGTGTTCGGGCACATCCTCGAATTCCTCGGCGGACGACGGTGACGGGGGAGGGGGCGGCCGGATACCGTACCGGTCAGTAACCGGACCGTGTTCAGGAGGCCTCCATGCCGCAGCTCGAAGTCGACGGCGCCGCGTTGACGTACGACGACGAGGGCCCCCGTGACGGTGACGGCGTGCCCCTGGTGTTCGTCCACGGCTGGACCGCCAACCGGCACCGCTGGGACCACCAGATGGCGCACTTCGCCGAGCGGCGGCGGGTGATCCGGCTGGATCTGCGCGGGCACGGCGACAGCGGCGGGGCGGGGGTGCGCACGATCGCGGAGCTGGCCAAGGACGTCCTCGCCCTGCTCGACCACCTGAAGGTCGAGCGCTTCGTCCTGGTCGGCCACTCCATGGGCGGGATGATCTCCCAGACGATCGCCCTGTCCCACCCCGAGCGCGTCGAGCGCATGGTCCTGGTCAACTCGATCAGCCGGATGACCTACAGCCGTGGCCGGGGCCTGCTGATGGGCGCGTCGACCCTCGTGCCCTTCAAGCTGTTCGTCGCCGCCAACATCCAGCGGGCCTTCGCGCCGGGCTACCCGCGCGAGGAGGTCCGGGAGTACATCCGCGCCTCCGCGGACACACCGCGCGAGGTCGTCATGACGCTGTACGGCGCCATGCGGGCGTTCGACGTCCTCGACCGGGTCGGTGAGATCCGCACACCCACCCTGCTGATCCACGGCTATCACGACATCCAGCTGCCGGTGAAGCAGATGCTCAGGATGGCCAAGGCCTACCCGGACGCCGTCGTGCGCATCATCGACGCCGGCCACGAGCTGCCGGTGGAGAAGCCGGCGGAGCTGACCGCGGCCCTGGACGGGTTCGTGACGGCCCGCGCCTGACTGCCATGACGCAGGGCCGGACGGCACCTCGGCCGGCCTTGCGGCGCAAGCGCCGTCGCGCCGCCGGCGCAACCGAGGGCCGTATTGGAGATCAGCAGAGCCATGCCCCCGGCGCTGCCGGGGCTCGGCCGGACGTCCAGGACCGGGAGCAGTCCCGCCAGAGGCAGGCGACGCGGTCGTTCTCCCGGATCACCGTCGGACCCCGGGCGGACACCCGCCGCCCGCAGGGCGGAAGAGGAGTTCCATCCACGCAGGGCCGCGTGCCGGCGCCGGCCGTCGAAGGAGACGGCCCACCGCCGGTCCGATGCCGCACCGGGGCCGGTCCGTGCGGGGAAGTCTTTGCCCGTGGCCGGTTCCCGGTGGGTCCGGCCCGGCACGGCGGCGATCCGTGTATCTCGCACGAGCAAAAAGCGGCCGAAAGGGTCGCAGACGTCGGCCGTTCAGGTTACGGCCGCGTTGACCGCCTCCGGCGTCTGGCACACGCTCGACATATGGGTGCCGGGTGCAACTGGTTCGGCGGGCATCCCGTCCCCACCCGTGAAAGCACAGGTGAGAGGCGAGCCAGGCGCTGCCGCCGAGCCTGAGGCTGGAGGTAGGGCATGTGCGGCATCACCGGCTGGGTCTCCTTCGACCGCGAGCTGCGCAACGAGGCCACTGCCTTGGACGCGATGACCGAGACCATGGCGTGCCGGGGCCCCGACGACCGCGGCACATGGGCCGAGGGGCCGGCCGCCCTCGGTCACCGCAGACTCGCGATCATCGACCTGCCGGGCGGTCGGCAGCCCATGACCGCCGAGACACCGGACGGCACCGTCGCACTGGTCTACTCGGGGGAGACCTACAACTTCACCGAACTCCGTCGCGAACTGGCCGACCGGGGCCACCCCTTCACGACCGACTCCGACACCGAGGTCGTGCTGCGCGGCTACCTCGAATGGGGCGACACCCTCGCCGAGCGCCTCAACGGCATGTACGCCTTCGCCGTCTGGGACGGCCGCCACGACAAGCTCGTGATGATCCGCGACCGCATGGGCATCAAGCCCTTCTACTGCTTCCCCACCCCCGACGGCGTCCTGTTCGGCTCCGAACCCAAGGCGATCCTCGCCAATCCGCTGGCCCCGGCCAAGGTGGGCCTGGACGGACTGCGCGAGCTCTTCTCCATGGTCAAGACCCCCGGGCACGCGGTGTGGGAGGGCATGCGCGAGGTCGAGCCCGGGACCGTGGTCACCGTCGACCGCACCGGGATGCGCAGCCGCGCCTACTGGAGTCTCGACACCAGGCCGCACCCCGACGACCGCGACACCACCGTCGCCACCGTGCGCTCGCTCCTGGACGACATCGTGGGCCGCCAGCTGGTGGCCGACGTCCCGCGCTGCACCCTGCTCTCCGGCGGCCTCGACTCCTCCGCCCTCACCGCGATCGCCGCCCGGCGGCTCGCCGAGCACGGCGAGAAGGTCCGCAGCTTCGCCGTCGACTTCGCAGGCCAGAGCGACCACTTCGTCGCCGACGAACTGCGCGGCACCCCGGACACCCCCTTCGTGCACGACGTGGCACGCCTCGCCCGCACCGACCACCAGGACATCGTCCTCGACGCGCGGACCCTGGCCGACCCCGAGGTACGGGCGAGGGTGATCCGGGCCCGGGACCTGCCCATGGGCTTCGGAGACATGGACGCCTCGCTCCTGCTGCTGTTCCGGGCCGTCCGCGACCAGTCCACGGTCGCCCTGTCCGGGGAGTCCGCCGACGAGGTCTTCGGCGGCTACCTGCAGTTCTTCGACGAGGAGGCCCGCAACGCCGACACCTTCCCCTGGCTGGCGATGGCCGCCCGGCACTTCGGCGAGGACAGCAACGTCCTGCGGCCCGACCTCGCCAAGACCCTGGACCTGGAGTCGTACGTCGCCGACGGATACCGCACCGCCGTCTCGGGCATCCGCCGCCTCGACGGCGAGAGCGACTTCGAGTACCGGATGCGGCGGATCTGCCACCTCCACCTGACCCGCTTCGTCCGCCTCCTGCTCGACCGCAAGGACCGGATGAGCATGGCTGTCGGCCTCGAGGTCCGGGTGCCGTACTGCGACCACCGGCTCGTCGAGTACGTGTACAACGCGCCCTGGTCCCTGAAGTCCTTCGACGGCCGTGAGAAGAGCCTGCTCAGGGAGGCGACGGCGGATGTCATCCCGCGCTCCGTGTACGACCGGGTCAAGAGCCCCTACCCGTCCACCCAGGACCCCCGCTACGGACTCGCCCTCCAGGAGCAGGCCAAGGACCTCCTCGACCGCACCGACCACCCGGTCTTCGGCATCGTGGACCGCGACAAGGTCCACCGGGCCGCCCACCGCGACACCCCCGTGAGCACCCAGGCGGCCCGGCACGGCCTGGAGCGTACTCTCGACCTGGCCGTGTGGCTGGACCTGTACAGCCCCGATCTGGCCGTCGGCTGAGCCGACGGCCCTGCCCCGGATCCGTTCGTCAGCCGATCCCGAGCGCCCGGTCGGCGGCCGCGGCCGTCGGCTGCCACCACGTCGTCACGGGCTCCCACACCCGGATGGTGTCCTTCGTGCCCAGAGCGGCCCAGGTGAAGGAGAGCCCCCAGTGGGACGGGTCCGCGGCCACGGTGAGGGTGTCCACCCGGCGGGTCTCGGGGTCGGCCGGGTCGGCGATCGTGCGCACGGTCGCGTAGGCGGTCGCGCCGGTGCCGAGCCGGTACGCCCCGCCGCCCCGGGCCGGCTGCGGCAGGGCAGCGCCGTCGAGGTCCCCGAAGGTGACCGTGGGGGCGTGGTCGACGGTGCACGCACGGCTGCCGAGATTGGTGACGCTCACCCGTACCACGGTGGGATCGGCGGTCGAGGCCCGTGCCCGGACGGACAGGTACTTCTCCGGGCAGGTCCCGGCCCTGGCCTGCGGTGCGGCGCCGCTCTGCGGCGCGGCGAGCAGCAGGGCCAGGGCGGCGACCGGAACGGCGACGGTGGCACGGAGGTGCATCACGGGTTCCCCTGTTCGCTCACATACGGGTACGGCGGGCCGAGGCGCCTGTGCCCAGTGTGACCGCCGGACCGGCGACACGCCGTACCGGAACCATGCCGGTCACCCGCCCGTGACGGTCCTGTCCGGTCCGCACGAGCTCCCGCTCGGCGGCAGGGAGCCGTACAGCAGGAAGTCGTCGACCTTGCGGTGCACGCACTTCGAGGAGGAGTACCCCGTGTGCCCCTCGCTCCTGTTGTCGAGCACCACGGCCGACGGGCCGAGCCGTGCGGCGGTCTCCGTGGTCCAGCGGTACGGCGTGGCGGGGTCGCCGCGCGTTCCCACCAGGAGCATCCCCGGCGTGTCGAGGTTCTTCACTTCGGTGCGGACGAAGTCGGTGCCCTTGGGCCGGCCGTAGCACATCAGCACCTCGGTGAGCCGGTACTCGCCGAAGACGGGCGACGCCTGCTCGTACTCGCTCCGGAGCCGCCGCAGGTCCTTGGCGATCTGCCGGTCCGTGGGCCGGTCCGGGTCGTCGGCGCAGTTCACCGCGATCAGCGCGGCCGCCAGGTTGTCCGTCGGGACGTCCCCGGGGTCGACGAGCCCGCCACCACCGTGTGCGCGAGGCGGTGCCATGGTGCCGTACGCGAGGTTCTCGGCCCCCCGCGTGTCGCCGTCGTCGACCAGGGAGGCCAGGGCGCGCTCCAGCGACGGCCACCGGGCCTTGCTGTAGAGGCCCTGCCCGATGGCGCTCACCAGGTCCTGGCCGGTGAACTTCCCGCCGAAGTCCCTGGGCACCGGGTTCTCGTCGAGCGAGCGCACCAGTCGTACGACCTGTTCCCCGGCCAGGCGGCGGTCCTGCCCGAACGGGCAGCCGATGTCCGTCACACACCAGTCGAGGAAGTCGTCCAGGGCCGTCTGCTGCCCCTCGGCGCCCACCACCCCCTGTTCGGCCAGCGACTCGGTCAGCGTGTCCACGCCGTCCAGCGCCATCCGGCCGACCTTGTCGGGAAACTGCGCCGCGTAGACCGCGCCGAGCCTGCTGCCGTAGGAGAAGCCGAGGTAGTTGAGCTTCCTGTCGCCGAGGGCCTGGCGTATGACGTCCATGTCCCGGGCGGTGTTCACGGTGCCTATGTGGGGAAGTACGGGGCCGGAGCGCTCGGTGCACTCGGCCGCCACCTTCCGCAGCCAGGAGAGCATGGCCCGCGGGTCCGTGAGGTCCGCGCCCCCCTCCGTCGGTTCCGAGGTCGTGGTGGCGCCCTCGCCGCAGCTGACCGGCGACGACCGGCCGACGCCTCGCGGATCGAAGGTGACGACGTCGTATCCGTTGGTCAGGCCCATGAAGTCCTTGCCGCCGGCCGCGAGTTCGGTGACGCCCGACACGCCGGGGCCGCCGAAGTTCAGCAGGACGGATCCTCGCGACTTCCCGGTCGCACGGTAGCGGGCGAGAGCCACGTCGAGCGTGCCCGAGCCGGGCTTCGCGTAGTCGAGCGGGACCGTGACCTTGCCGCACTCCATGTCCTCGGGCATGCGCTCGCCCCCGCAGCGCGACCACGTGATCTTCTGGTGGTAGAAGCGGGACAGGCCGGGCCGGGGCGCGGCGTCGGACGCCGCCGCGGGCAGCCCTGCCCCGAGCAGGGCCAGGGTGACGGCTCCGGCTCCCGCGCAGCGCCGCAGAGCGGGCCGCGTGGACGGATTGGCCGGCATCGATGCCTCCAGGGACGTCATGCTGCGGACCGGGGACAGCGGCCCTCGCTCACGATAGGCGGGCTCCGGAAGGCCCGCCTCCGGGCGAGCGGGCGGGGGCGCAGTGTCGTACCATCCGCACGCTCGGTGATCTTTCGACGGTTTTACGACTGGTTCGATAACCCTGCCACTCGATGGGGTGAAAGGCGGATAAGCCATAACTCGGATGGTTCGCCTGCGTTTACTCCGGTGCGGGCGAGTGCCCGCGACCATGTCTGGAAGGCAGGGAACCTATGAGACGGGTGACCCGAAACGGTGTGATCGCCGTCGCCGCCGCCTCCGGCGCGATGGCCGTGGTGGTGCCGGCGTACGCCGACTCGGCGGCGGACGGCTACACGGCGGACTCGCCCGGGCTGATCTCCGGCAACACCGTCCAGCTCCCGGTGCACGTGCCGGTGAACGTGTGCGGGAACACCGTGAACGTGGTGGGACTCCTCGATCCCGCCGCGGGAAACGCGTGCGCCGACGAGGGCGGCGGCGCGACCGGAGCGGGGGCCACATCCCCCGGCGGGGCGACCGCGCACGGCGACGGAAAGGATTCGCCGGGCGTGCTCTCCGGCAACGGCCTTCAGCTCCCCGTGCACGTGCCGGTGAACGTGAGCGGGAACAGCGTGAACGTGGTCGGCGTGGGCAACACGGCGACCGGCAACACGTCCGTGAACACCCCGGCCGAGCACCCCCCCACCCCGACGCCGCCCGTCCCGCCCAGGGCGGCACACCCCACCCCGCCGGCGCACCGCCCGCAGGCACCCGCCCCGGCCGCCCTGGCCCACACCGGAACGGACCTGACCGCGCCCGCCATCGCGGGCGGAGCCGCGTTCCTGATCACCGGCACCGTCCTGTACCGGCGGTTCCGCCCGCGGCCGGAGCGCTGACCCCGGCCGGCCACGGAAGCCCCCGCCGGGCACGGGACGATGGGGCCTGCGTCGGCCGGCGAACCGGTGCGGCGGCCCGGGAACCTCGTGAACAGGCCTGCCGAGACGTCCTGTTGACGACTCCTACGGCTCGATCCCGGCGTGGCGCATCCGGGGATGATCCGGAAGGATGCTGTGGGCGCGGTCGGTCACCGCGCCCACCCAGCCATGGAATGGAGCGCACCCATGACCCTTCCGGCCCCGGCCCCCCAGGACCTCGTCATCACGCGGGCCACCCTCCAGGACTGGCCGGTGATCAGCGGGTGGGCGGCCGCCGAGGGCTGGAACCCCGGGCTGTCCGACGGCCCGGCCTTCTTCGCACAGGACCCGGACGGCTTCTTCCTCGGCCGGATCGACGGCGAGCCGGTCTCGGCCGTCTCCGTCGTCAACTACGGCTCCGACTACGCCTTCCTCGGCTGCTATCTGGTCCGCCCCGGCCTGCGCGGCCAGGGTCATGGCATCACCACCTGGAAGACCGCGCTGGCGCACGCCGGGAACCGCACCGTCGGCCTGGACGGAGTCGTCGCCCAGCAGGACAACTACCGCCAGTCCGGCTTCCAACTAGCCCACCGCACCATCCGGTTCGCCGGAACGGCTCCCGACGCGGGACCCGCCCCGGGCGTCCGTCCCGCGGATCCCGCCGACCTGGCGGCCATCACCGCTTACGACAGCGCCTGTTACCCGGCCGACCGGCCCCGCTTCCTCGCCGAATGGCTGACGGGCGCCGGCCACCGGACCTTGGTGCGCCACACAGGCGCACCGCCGGCCGGGTAAGGGGTGATACGCCCCGGCCACCCAAGCCTGAGCAAAGGCCCGCGGTTTG
>NZ_JBHYKH010000306.1:0-10887 GCF_042741275.1 Streptomyces sp. NPDC058964 | reverse complement strand
CCTCCTCGCGCGGGGGGGGTGTGGGGGGGCGGGGGCGGGGGGCGCGGGCCCCCCCCCCCCGCCCCCGGGGCTCAGTCGAGGTAGTCGGCGACCAGAGCCGCGAAGTCCTCGGGGGCCGCGAGGCGGATGCCGAGGGTTTCGGCCTTGGCCCTTTTCGAACCGGCCCCCTCTCCGGCGACGACCAGGGTGGTCTTCTTGGAGACACTGGATGAGGAGCGGCCGCCGGCCCGTTCGACGAGTTCGTTCATCTGGTTTCGGCTGAGGGCTTCCAGCCGGCCGGTCATCGCTCCGGTGACCACGACCGTCATCCCTGCCAGCGGTCCGGCCTCCGTCGCCGTGCCCGGCGAGGTGGGGTCGGCGTCGTCGTCCGCGGGAGGGATGGCGCCGGGCTCGGTCATGTTGACTCCGGCGGCGGCCAGTTTGTCGATGAGCGGGGCGAGTTCGACGAGTTCGGCGACGATCGAAGGCGCCTTCTCGGTGCCGATGCCGTCCACCCGCTGGATCGTTTCGGCATCGGCCGCGCGGATGTTGTCCATCGTGGCGAAGTACCGGGCGATACGCCGCGACATGGAGCGTCCGGTGCCGCGGACACCGAGCGCGCACAGCACCCGGGACAGCGGCTGGTCCTTGGCCCTGGCCAGTGCCGCCAGCAGATTGTCGGTGCTGGTCTCGCCCATTCGCTCCAGGCCGAGGAGTTGGTCGCGGGTCAGCGTGAACAGATCGGCGAGGTCCTTGACCAGGCCGGCTTCGACGAGCTGGACGACCCGGGTGTGGCCGAGGCCCTCGATGTCGAGCTGGTCGCGACCCGCGGCGTAGGAGAGGGAGGCGACCAGGTGACAGTTGCGTCCGTTCTCGCAGCGCCAGCGCTGCTCCCCGGTGTCGATGCCGGAACCGCATCTCGGGCACACCTCCGGGAAGACGATGGGCTGCTCGTCACCGGTACGCAGGTGCGCGACGGGGGCCTCGACTCGGGGGATGACATCGCCCGCCCGGTGCACCATGACGTGGTCGCCGAGGCGCAGGTCGCGGCGCGTGATGTCGGCGGGGTTGTGGAGGGTCGCGTAGGTGATGGTGGAGCCGTCGATCTCAACGGGTTCCAGCACCGCGCGGGGAGCGACGATGCCGGTCCGGCCCACGTTCCACTCCACCTCCAGCAGGCGGGTGATCTTCTCCACCGCGGGCAGCTTGTAGGCGATCGCCCAGCGCGGGGCCCGCGAACCGGACCCGGCCGCCCGCTGGTCGGCGGCCAGATCGGCCTTGACCACGATCCCGTCGATCCCGAAAGGCAGTTCGGCCCGCAGGGCAGCGATCTCCTTCACCCGGGCCAGGACCTGTTCGGCCGAGTCCGCGGTGACACCGGGTACGGCGGTGGTGGCGGTCGTGCTGACGCCGAGTTCGGCGGCCCGGCTCATGAGGTCGCTGTGCGCGAGTTCGCCCAGCCGGGCGGCGAGCTGCTCCTCGGTCTCGGCCAGGGGCAGGAGGCCGTAGCCGAAGAACGTCATCGGCACGGTGTAGGCGCGGTCCTTCGCGCGGAGCGTGCCGGCCGCGGCGTTGCGGGGGTTCGCGAACGGCTGGCCGCCGTGCGCGGTGCGTATCTCGTTGGCGTGCTCGAACTGGGCGGCGGTCATGAGCACTTCGCCACGCACCTCGACCGTGATCGGTTCGGCCAGTTCGTCCGGCAGGCCTTCGACGGTGCCGATCGCGTGCGAGACGTCCTCCCCGGCCGTCCCGTCGCCGCGTGTGATCAGCCGGCTCAGGCGCCCGCGGGTATAGCGGGCGGCGATCGCGAGACCGTCCAGCTTGGGCTCGACGCTGAACCGGGTGACGTCGTGGCCGATCCTACGAGCCAGCGATGCCGTCCAGGCGGTGAACTCCTCCGACGAGAACACGTTGTCCAGGCTGAGCATCGCCACCGTGTGCGGGACGTCCCCTTCCACGGCTCCGCCCGCGACCTTCCCGGTCGGTGAACCGGGCAGCACCTGGTCGGGGTGGTCGGCCTCCCACGCGGCGATTCCGCGCACCAGCCGGTCGTAGGCGTCGTCGTCCAGTGCTGACGTACCGCCCTCGTAGTAGGCGGCCGAAGCCTTCACGGCGTCCTCGACCGCCTGCGCGTAGGCGGCGCCGTCCACGATCACAGCTACAGGTGTTGTCATACCCGTCATCCTGCCTGCCACCACTGACAATGCCCCTCCGGCAGCGAAGGGGAGCGCGCCATGCGGCAGGAGCGGCCACCACGTGTGCGCGGCTCCGCCCACCGCGCTCCGCGTCCCAGCGGGGCACGCGAAGGAGGCCGCGCACACGTGGTCCTCCCGGCCGCACGTGCGGCTGCTCACCGCGCCGGCACGGACCTGCCCGAGGAGGGCCTCGTCCCGAGCGGAGGCCGTGGCGGCCGCTGCACCCGCAACCGGACGGCCGAGGACGGGATCGAGATGTCCCTTCCACACGCCGACTGCTACCCGCTGCCTGCTCGCGGGCATTCCGCGTGTGCTGCAACCCCGGGACGCCCCACGGGCGATCGACCCGTCCGCGCTCTGCGCGCTTGCCCGTGGCACTCGTTGCCGGACAGGTCCTCCTTCGGGGCCGGGCCCGGGTGGCGCTCGACGCACCGGAGGAGGACCGGTGTTCGTCAGGGCAGCACGTCGGCCGGGCCGGGACCGTCCGGCGGGTCGACGGCCGTGGGCGGTTCCGCGCGATCTCCCGGCACCGGTCCGTCGTCCTGTTGCCGGACCGGTTGCCCGTCACGAGGAGTGGGCACGGGCGAGTTGTCGCCGACCGGCGGAACGGGCCGAGCCGGGGCATCGGCGGGCGGGAGCAGAAGTGGTGCCGGGGGGTCGGCGGGCGGGAGCAGAGGTGGTGCCGGGGGGTCGGTTTCGAGGGCGCTCGGCCGCTGCGCCTCCCACGGCGCGGGCGGCGCGTCCTCCGTGGAGCTCTCGGCGTACGGAGTCGCCTGCCGGACCTCCACCCGGAGCGTGTCGTGCCCGGCGGACTCCGCCGCCGTGCGCAGACGTGGCTCCGCCTCTTCCATGGTGTTCACGACCAGCACCGCTGCCGAGGGTCCCTCGTCGCCCGGGTCGAGTTTCATGAGCGGAACGTCGATCCGGTCGTCGGCGTCCGGGTCGTACGAGACCCACACCGCGATCTCGGCCTCGGCGACGTGAAGGGTCACGGCGGGGTCGGGGAACGCTCGTCGTGCGGTCAGGGCCCGCAGCAGTGGCTGCGCCGGGGCCAGCACGGCACGGACGTGCTCGGCGCCCGGATGACCGAGATCCGTGAGGCACCGTTCCACGAAGCCGGTGAGTTCCCGGCACAACCGGTCGGTGGAGCGCAACGGCCCCTGCACCAGGACACGTTCGAATCTCACAGTCGTTTCCCGCCGTTCTGGTATGCCTCTACGTAGTTGCCGCCGCTGCGCAGCAGGTCCTCTTCGACGTCGAAGATCCGGTCGAGCGCCGCGTCGAGCAGGTCCAGGCCGATCGACGGCGAGGTGTCCGCGAGTGCTCCGGCCAGCACGACGACGTGTCGCAGCGCCCGGCCCGACAGTCCCTCCGTCCGTGTCACGAGCGTGTGCCAGGACCGGTCGTGGACCTGTCGCGCCGCCGCCAGCGCGGAATCGACGTCGTAGGCGGCGGAGAGCGCCCCGAGAGCGTCGCGCAGGATCAGGGACCGGGCCTCGGCGTCCGGCAGCGGGATCTTCACGGCGAAGTCCACCCGCTCGCGTACCGCGCGGTCGAGCGAGCGCGGGGTGTTCGTGGTCATGACGAAGAGGACCCCGGGGCACTCCTCCACGCACCGGTCCAGGGACTCCATGAAGGCGTTCACCTGGAACAGCGCGTCCACCGGGTTCGACTCCAGGCTGATGGACGAGCGGTCGGTGCCCAATGTCTCGATCTCGTCGAGCAGCACGAACACGGGATGGTCGGACTGGGCCGCCTCCCGGATGCGGGCGAAGGCCTCCAGCACGCGCTGCTGGCCTCCGCCGCGCACGCCGCTGAACAGGGCGTGGGTGTTGACGTGGAGGAAGAGCACGGGGGCCGGCCTGCCGGCGTCGGCGTCGGCGTAGGCCGCCGGCAGGCCGCGGGCCAGGCTCGTCTTGCCGCACCCGGGCGGTCCGTACAGCAGCACGCTGCGGCGCAGCCCGAGTGCCTGGGCGGGTACCTTCGCCATACGGGCGAGGGTGCGTGTGTAGGACAGCAGCAGTGCCCTGAGCTCGTCCGGCACGATCACGGTGTCCCAGCAGGCGCGCAGCCTGTCGGCCTGGTCCGGCAACCAGGACACGGTGAGCAGGTCGGTGTCGGCTCGCGTCACGCGACCTCCCCGAGGTCCGCTTCTTCTCCATCGGTGCTCAGCGCGTTGAGCAGCCCGTCGACCACCTTCTCGGTCAGGTGGGGCGCGGCGGCGAGGTCCGTGTGCGCGGCACGCAGACCCTTCTCCACCAGTGCGCACAGCTCGGCCAGGTCGTCCGTCTCCCCGACGCTCAGCTCGTGCTGCCTGCCGTGCAGCAGATAGTTCACCCGCATTGCGGATCCCTCCCTCTCGTCCGGCCCCGCCGTCAGGACCACATGAACATCCGGGTCTGCACGGCCGCCGTGTCGATCACGTCGCCCACGTCGCGCCGGGCGAGGTGCTGCACGCTGCCCAGGGTCGTGGTCTGCCAGCCCTGTACGTCCGGTGCCCCGTCGGCGAGCGACACGATGACCCGGTAGCTGCAACCGGCGTAGCTGCCCAGGGAACTGGTAACCGACTTCACCCGGTCGATGTCGGTGCGGTGTCTCTCGTCGCCCTCGGAGGCGTAGACGATGTTCAGGTCCGCGCGGCAGCGGACCGTGCTGGACTTCGGGTCGAAGATCTCCAGGTAGGCGGCCTCGAGCTTGCGCATGCTCAGCCAGGTCCGCAGGCCGTTCTCGACGACGGGCTGGATGGTGGCGAGTTCCGTGACGTCCAGACCCACGTCGGAGATGGTCTCGTAGAAGATGCGCACGATTTCGTTGGCGGTGTAGACCATCGCCCGGGATGTGACGTTGACGCTGGTCCGTACATGGACCCCGGATACCGGCACGGAATTCCCCCTTGATGTGCGCGCGGAGCGCGGGAGACCCGGAACCGGCCAGGTGGATCTCTCCGTGTCCGTTGCGAAGTCGGTGCAGTTCGACCGGTCACCCAGTAAATACCTCGGAGGTCGTGCCGCCGGATGATGTCCGGCGGTCACCGCAGAACTGGTCAGACGCGTCCGATCCCGCTACCGGCATTGGCGTAGGGAATGCGGGGGCCGATTCACACAGGCCTCACAAGTCGGCGCACAATCCCGCGGAATGCTGAAAAGTGCGCCCCCTGTACGCCGGCGCGCCCTAGGGGGAGGGGCGCGGGCCGGAGCCTCAGTCCTCGTCGGCGTCAAGTCCCGAACTGTCGGAACATGACCGTGCCGTGCGCGGCAGGCCTACTTGAGGGGGCGGTGGGGCGGGCTCCGCCGTCACCGGAGGTGCCCGCGGCGCCGCTGGGATCGGCCGGTTGTTTCGGGCGGTCGGTTGAATCGGTGGATAGGATTTGGGTGTGGATGAACCGCATGAGTGGCTCTGTTCAGGGGTGTGCGCGAGCACAGGGCTTCGGCCTGTACGGCCGACCGTGCTGTGCCCGGCAGTGGGGTGACCGCCTGGCGGGACGGGGTGAAGTGTGATGGGCGGGACGTTGGACCTGGTGGGGACGCGGATTGCGGGCTACGAGGTTCAGCGCGAGATCGGGCGCGGGGGAATGGCGGTCGTGTACTGCGCGAGGGATCTGCGCCTCGACCGGACCGTGGCGCTGAAACTGCTGGCCCCGGAAATGGCAGGCACCGACACGTTCCGCCGGCGTTTCACATATGAGTCGCGGGTGGCCGCGGCCATCGACCATCCGCACATCGTGCCGATATTCGAGGCCGGTGAGACGGATGGCCTCCTGTATATCGCGATGCGATATGTTTCAGGACTCGATCTGCGCGCCCTGCTCGACCGGGACGGCGTGCTGAGCGTGGAGACCGCGCTCCGCATCGCGGGTCAGGTCGCGTCGGCGCTGGACGCGGCTCATGAGCATGATCTGGTGCACCGGGATGTGAAGCCCGGCAACATCCTGGTGGCGCGGGGCACGGACAGTGACCATCCGGAACATGTGTATCTCACGGATTTCGGGCTCACAAAGAAGTCTTTGTCCCTGACGGGGTTCACGACCGTGGGGGAGTTCGTCGGCACCCTCGACTACGTGGCGCCCGAGCAGATTTCCGGTCGTCCCGTGGACGGCCGCTGTGATCTCTACAGCCTCGCCTGTGTCGTCTGCGAGATGCTCGCGGGCAGTCCTCCGTTCCGCCAGGAGGACGACATCGCGCTGCTCTGGTCCCATCAGTTCGACCCGCCGCCCGCGCTGAGCGGGATGCGGTCGGGTCTGCCCACGGCGTTCGACGACGTGGTCGCCAAGGCGCTCGCGAAGGTTCCCGAGGATCGTTACGAGTCCTGCCTGGAATTCGTGGGTGCGCTGCGGGCGGCCGCGGGCGGTTCCGGTGCGGGTCTGCCCGCGCAGGACCGGTTCGTTTCCGGGGTGGTCACGGCGGCGCAGCACACCGGAGCGGTCCCGGAGCCGCCGGCCTGGGCGCGGCCCGTCCTGGGCCGCCCCGAACCCGCTCCTCACCCTCGTTCACGGTGAGGTCCTGGTCTCAGCCCTCGCCGAGGAACTGCTCCGCCCACACGGTCTTGCCGGCGGAGGCGTGGCGGGTGCCCCAGCGCTGGGAGAGCTGCCCGACCAGGAGGAGACCTCGTCCCCCTTCGTCGAAGGTGCGGGCGCGACGCATGTGGGGGGCGGTGTCGCTGGAGTCGAACACTTCGCAGGTGAGCGTGTTGTTGTCGTGGATGAGACGGAGCTGGATGGGGGGCCGCCCGTAGCGGATGGCGTTGGTGACCAGCTCGCTGACCACGAGTTCGGTGATGAAGGCGGCCTCGTCCAGGTGCCAGGCGGTGAGCTGGTCGGTGGCCTTCTGCCGGGCGTTCGCGACGGTCGCCGGGTCGAAGGGCAGCTCCCAGGTGGCGACGCTGTCGGCGTCCAGGGCCTGCGTGCGGGCGATGAGCAGGGCGATGTCGTCGTCGGGACGGTGGGTGAGCATGGCGGCGAGGACCCTGTCGCAGATCGCGTCCAGGCTCGTCGCGGGACGGACCAGGGCGGCGAACATGGTGTCCAGGGCGTCGTCGATGTCGTGGTCCCGGGGTTCGAGCAGACCGTTGGTGTAGAGGGCGATCAGGCTGCCCTCGGGCAGTTCGGTGTCGAAGACTTCGAAGGGCAGACCGCCCAGGCCCAGCGGCGGACCGGGCGGGACGTCGAGGAAGCGGACGGCGCCGCCGGGGGTGACCACGGCGGGCGGCGGGTGGCCGGCCCGGGCAAGGCTGCAGTGCCGGGAGACGGGGTCGTAGACGGCGTACAGGCAGGTGGTGCCGACGCCGCCGGCGGTTTCGGCGGCGTTGTCGGCGCCTGCCTCCTCGGCGGACAGGTGGATCACCAGGTCGTCGAGGTGGCTGAGCAGTTCGTCGGGCGGTAGATCGACATCGGCCAGGGTGCGGACCGCCGTGCGGACCCGGCCCATGGTCGCGGAGGCACGCATGCCGTGGCCGACCACATCGCCCACGACGAGGGCGACCCGGCTGCCGGACAGCGGGATCACGTCGAACCAGTCACCGCCGACGCCCGCCTGGCTGACGGAGGGCAGATAGCGGGTGGCGATGTCCATGGCTCCCTGTTCCGGCAGCGTCTGGGGGAGCAGGCTGCGCTGCAGGGCCATGGTGGTGGTGTGCTCGCGCTTGGGGCGGCGGGTGCTGTGGATGCTCGTGGCCGCCTTGGCCGCCAGTTGTCCGGCCAGCCAGAGATCGTCCGCGTCGAAGGGGTCCGATTGCCGATGGCGGCCGAACAGGGCCACGCCGAACAGAGTCCCGGCGGCCCGGATCGGCACCACCATCAGTGAATGCGTCCGGCAGCCGCGGATCCAGGCGACCTCGGGATCCTCCCGTGCCCAGCGGACGAGGGCGTCCTCGTCCCCCGAGTACAGCCCGCTCTCACCCTTGACCAGACACCGGGCGGCCGGTGACCAGGCGGGACAGCGCCGCGCTCGGCCCGCGGGCCGGGGCGGGGCGTGCTCGTCCGGTACCGACTGCACGGCCGCGCGGCTCAGGGCGAGGCCGATGTCCGACCAGGCGGAGGGCGGCTTTCCGTACCGGGGGGCGTCGAGCAGGTCGACGGTGCAGACGTCGGCGAGCCGGGGTACTGCGATGTCGGCGAGCTCCTGAGCGGTCCGGTGGGCGTCGGCGGTCGTGCCGATGTTCGTCCCGGCGTCGCTCAGCAACTGCATCCGCCGGCGGTTGAGCTCCTGTGCTGGATGAGGGTGCGCCGTCAGGCAGACGGCTCGTACCTGTCCCGCGGTGTCCTTCAGCGGCTCGAGCCTGGCCTGCCAGGAGCGCTCCGGTCGCACCGGGTCCAGACGGAGCGGAACATCCTGTGGCTCACCGCCTTCGAGGATCGACCGCATCCTCGTCTCCGCCTCGTGACTGGGCGGGTACGGCGCGATCTCCGGCAGGCGCAGCCCGCGCACGGTCTCCTCGGTGACGGACAGGGCACGTTCCAGCGCGGCGCTGGCCCTGACCAGTCGCAGATCCCGGTCGAAGACCGCCATCACACAGGGAGCGCGGTCAAAGGCCCATTCTCCCAGCCCTCTGCCGCTGTCGGCATGCCACGGCCCCGTCACGGCGGACACGATCAGCCACTCGGAGCCCCTGGCCTCGTCCGAGGCGTGGCGGTGCGCCAGCACCTCCCGCTCGATCCGGTGACCGTCCCGGTGGCGCAGCGCCACGGTGCCGCCCCACTGTCCGCGTGCCGCCGCCTCCCGCCACGCTCCTGACGCGACCTGGCCCGGATCGTCGGCGAGCAGGCGTGAGGCGCGGCGTCCCACGACCTCCGAGGGCTGGTAACCGAGCAGCCGCACGGCGCCCTCGCTCCATCCCGTCACGAGGCCCTGTTCGTCGACGGTGGCCGTGGCGGAGTAGGTCCCTGGGGGCACAGTGTGCGTCTGAGCCTGTGCCTGCTTCCTGGGAGGGGTGGGAAGTCGCTCCATCGCCGCTCATCCTTCGACGAACCTGCACGGCCTGGGCCTCCTACCCAGCATGATCCTGCAGGCCACGGAGCACCAATCCGCCGTCCTGTGGCCGCGGGGTCGTACCGACCGCCGATCGCTTCGGCTCACGGCTCCCGTACGGGCGGGGGTGTGGCGACCTTCCCGCCCGGCGTTCCCTGTGACACGCCTGTGACAGTCGGCGGACACCGTGATGACGTCGGGCTAGCAAAGTATTTGGAAACGGACAAATTGCAGTTATCGGGCATGTGTCCTGCTTCCGTCGACGCGAGCAGCGATGGCCGAGCCGATCTGTCAGAGGAAACCCCATGAGCCTCACCGTCACCATGCCGCACGACGAAGCCACCGTCCCCGCGCTGGCCCCGCGCGAGCGGGAGACCCTGCAGCACATCGCCGCAGGTCGCACCTACCTGCAGACGGCTCGCCACATGGGACTGTCCAAGCACACGGTCGACGCCTACCTCCGTCGAATCCGCGCCAAGCTCAACATCAACAGCACCGCCGAGCTGACCCGGCTGGCCATCGCCATGGGTCTGTGACCCACTGCGCCCGGCCATCGCCGCCGCCGTCCACCGGGGACTCCGGCAACCCGGTCGCCCGCGGCCGGAAACGCGACCACGCACCACGACCCTCGCGCGTGCGCCGTCGGACCACATCCGTGAAGTCCCTTACCCGGGGCCACGGTTGCCGCCGCCCGCCGCCGACGAGGTCGTGGCAGGCGCCCGGACCTGGTCAGCGCAAGGTGGGCACGCCACCGCCTTCCCTCTGCCCGACCCCGACTCCGGGCAGTCCCCTGCTCCATCGTTCGGTGATCTCGGCGAGCCGGTTCGGATCCAGGGGGCTCTGGCCGAGGCCGATGGCGTACGTCGCCGATGCCGGGCCGGTCTCGAACGGGCGGGGCCAGGCGTGCGCGTCCGTTGCGCCGGCCTCGTCGAGGGCCGTGAGCAGGGCGCGGATCCGACCCCGCAGCCGGCCCCTGGTCTCCTCGAACTCCTCGGCTCCCGCCGGTCGTACGGTCAGGACCAGCCAGGCGGCGTGCCGACGGTGCAGCGGAGGGGCCGACAGCAGGTCGGGCACGGGGCCGGTGCCCGTTCCCGCCGCTGTCTCCAGGATCTCCCAGGCCCGGTAGAGCTCGTGCGTCAGGAGGTCGCGGAAGCCGGGTCCGACCTGCGCCGTGCACAGCCGCACCGGGTCGGTCGGGGTCAGGACGGACACCGCCGCCTGCGGTCCGGTGTCCGGGCCGGCGTCTGCGGCCACGAGGGTGACCGGGCTCCGCCAGTCCCAGGCGGCCCAGGTCCCGAAGAAGTGCCGGAGCAGCTCATCCGTGGGGAGACCGGGCGCCTCACGTGTCGTTCGGGCGGCCATGACGGACCAGGCCAGGCCCGGCAGTCCGCCGAACGGGGCGGAGTCGAGGCCGCGTGCCCTCGCCCACGCCTTCACCCGGGCGGCGAGTCCGACGAACGCGGCATGGTGGCCGTCGACAAAGGCGCGTACCGCCCGCGCGTCGCTGACCGCGCTCAGCGCGATCGCGGCCGCCTCGCCGAGCTCGGTGCGCCGGTCCACCGCCTCGGTGGGGGCGAGCGTACCGGTGCCGACCAGGGTCAGATCGACGTCCAGACCGCCGACGCTCAGCCGCAGGCCCGGCACCCTGGCCCCGGTCACGTGCCGGACCCGGGTGGCGTCGGGCAGCGCCGTGGTCACGCGGGCCGTTACATCGGCGCTGCCGCCGCGGCGCGGTACGGCCGCGCACCGGT
>NZ_JBHYKH010000305.1:0-10926 GCF_042741275.1 Streptomyces sp. NPDC058964 | reverse complement strand
AGGATGTCTTGGAGTGACAGACCTCTTCTACGGCAGCTCCGCTGCTTTGCCTACGGCTTTGACAAGCGGCCCCAGGCCTTAACTGAACGGCGTTGCGTCTAGTAGCCCAGCTGACGTTCGAGATTTGTCATGGCGGCGCTGCTTGTCGTCGCTGGTAGTGGCATCGTCGGGCGGTGTGCTGGTGGTGTCGTCGCCACTGCGACCAGTGCTGTCGGTGTCCGGGTGGGTGGGGCCGGCTGTGGTCGGCGACGGCGAGCAGGTGCGCGATCTCGTTGCGGGTCAGCCGGATCATCTGCGCGTTGTCGGGTGGTTCGGCTGCTCGGCGGCGGCGATGGTGAGGAAGGCGTGGGCGAGCATGACCAGCACGGTCCCACCGAGCCCAGGAGACGTAGCGGCGGACCTGGTGTTCATCTAGACCGGCAAGGCCTTTGCCTGTCTGGAGCGCCTCCTCGACCTTCCACCGGATCCCGGCGATGCCGATCAGCGTGTTCAACGACACCGGAGCCGGGGCCCAGCAGCGGTGGAACGCGGTCTCGCCGGTGGTCGGGCTGCGCCGGATGAGCAGGTAGCGCCGCCCGCGCTCCGGCGGTTCGGGCTCGTCCGGGCGCAGGTACGCCCACTGCGTCGAGCATCTGGGCGGCGGCGGGACGCTGGTGCTGGACGAGACCGGGGATGTGAAGAAGGCGTGCCCCACGCGCCGCGCGACGAGAACGACTGCATCACCGCCGGGGAGGCGTCCCCGGCCTGCTCAGCGATCGTCCAGCAGTTCTTACGCGGCAGTTCGGCAAGCAGCCCGCGCACCATCCGCTCGGCGGTCCGACGCGGCTCGACCCGGCCGAACCGGCCGGCCACCCGCCCCATCAACTCCCTGAACAACTTCTCGGCCCCGCCAGGGTCTAAAGGGTGGCCAACGGTCACCGCAGAACTCGTCGACGTCACAAACCACGATGAATGGCGGTGGCCGTCCCGTCTCGCCAGCCCTCGCACCGCACCAGCAACGAACATCGGCTGGACTACTAGGGGCCGGTGAGCCTGTCACCAGGGCACTGTTCCACCGTCGTCGAAGAATCCGCCGGTCGGTCCGTCGTCGGGCAGGGTCGCGAGGTGTATCGCGATCGCCGCGCCCTGGTGGGGAGTGCGGACGCCCTGGAAGCCGTTGAGGTCGGTGGCGGTGAAGCCGGGACAGCCGGAGTTGATCAGGATGTTGGTGTCGCTCAGTTCCTTGGCATATTGGACGGTGACGGCGTTGAGGAAGGTCTTGGACGCCAAGTACGCAGCGGGAATCGGGCCCATGTCGATGCCGGGCGTGGTCTGCAGGATGAGCGAGCCGACGCTGCTGGACATGTTCACGATCCGCGGCGATGCCGAGCCGCGCAGCATGGGCAGCATCGCGTTGGTGACGCGGATGACCCCGATCACGTTGGTTTCCACGACGACTCGTACGGTCGCGGGATCGACCGTGGTGGGCGTCTGCGGCATACCGCCGGTGATCGCGGCGTTGTTGACCAGGACGTCGAGCCCTCCGGCGCGGTCAGGCGTACGCCTCCCGCAAAAGCCGCGCCTACCTACGCAGACGTGGCATCCGCTGCACCATCCCGGATAAGGCCGACCAGGCCCGCAATCGAAGGAAACTCGGCTCCCACGGCGGCCGTCCGCCGAAGTTCGACCCGGAGGACCACAAGGCTCGGCACGCCGTCGAGTGCGGCATCAATCGCCTCAAAAGGCACCGCGCCGTGGCCACGAGGTACGACAAGCTGGCCGTCCGCTACGAGGCGACCGTCCTCGTCGCGGCCATCAATGAATGGCTGTGACCAGCGTCATCGAGAGTGACCCAGTAGCGGCGCTTGACGCCGGTTTCGGTGCGGCGCACATCTTCGAGGACGCCTCCGTTGTTTTCGATGGTGCGCGCCGAGCCGACGTTGCCATCGTCACAGGTGAGGAGGACCCGGTCCAGACCGAGCGCCGGCGCCTTGAGTAGAACCGCTCCCAGCGCCCACGAGGCCAGTCCGCGTCTCCTGGCAGAAGGCCGAACGCTGTAGCCGATATGTCCGCCGCCTTCCAGCAGAAAGGCGTTCAGATAGTGCCGAAGGTCGATGGCCCCGAGGTACGTCTCGCCGTCGACGATCCACCAGTGGGTGGCGTGGACGCGTCCTTCCCCGACAGGCAGCGACCGGTCCGCTTGCTGTCGCAGCCGCTCGACCCATGAGGCGAACCCTTCCGGGCTGTCGAGGTCATCGTCACCAGCCAGACGCAGGCCGGCCCCGTCCTGGTGAGCACCAGGCTGCCACTCGTCACGCGCCGTGAGCCACGAGGAATGCAGCAGCCCCGTGGGAGCGATCAGTTCAGCCATGCGAGGGACGATAACACCCACACTCGCTATGCGATCAGGCACTTTGCGGAGCAATACTCAAGGCCTTTGGATCGACGTCGGGTTGGACGCGGAGGGCGTACGTGCCTTCCCGATTGATCCCGCGATGGTCACCGAGTGGGCCCGCGTTGCAGCGCCTCCAGCCCGTCGAGGACGGCCTGGAGGCCGAACTGGAAAGTGTTGTCGGGTGCCGCGCCGTAGTCGGCGCCGTGGGTGTCCAGGCGGGCGCGCAGCCGGGGGAACTGTGCGGCAATCTCGCGGGCTTCGGCCTTGGCGTTGCCGATGACCTGTTCGGCGTTGCTGCTGCCTTCACGCCGCAGTTTGCGGGTGAGCGAGGCTGCCGCGGCTGGGCCGAGGGCGTTGCCGAGGACGAAGGTGAAAACGGCGGCTGCGGCCTGGTCGGCTGCGGCGCCGGTGAATCCCGCGGCCTCGTAGATGGCGAGGAGGTGGTCGTCATGGCGGGCCTTGCCGGGGCCGAACATGAGGAAGGAACCGAATGCCTGCAGCAGCCATGGGTGGCGGGTGAGCATCGCATGCAGGTCGGTGGCCATGGTGGTGGCTGCCGTGCGCCAGTCGACCAGGTCAGGGTCCGGCAGCGTGATCTCTTGCCACAGCTGGTCGCTGGCGAGGGCGATGAGGTTGTCCTTGCTGCCCACGTGCCAGTAGACCGCGGTGGCTGCCGAGCCCAGACGCTGGCCCAGTGCCCGCATGTTCAGGCCCTCCAGCCCTTCGGTGTCCAGTAGAGCGATAGCGGTGCTGAGGATCTGTTCGCGGGTCAGCGTGTCGCGGGCCATGGATTCATGGTAGCCGTCGACTTGCACGGTGTTCAAGAAACCTCTTGCACTGCGTTCAAGTCGTTCATTAACCTTCACTTGAACAGCGTGCAAGTCGACCCGACGGCCCGGTGGACACCTCCGGGGCGTGCGCGAACCACACTGGCCGAGAGGGAATTGAGATGTCACGCTTTGCGCTGAATGAGTTCGTCGCGGCGAAGGCCAAGGAGTTCGGCATCCCGGGTGCAGCGGTGGGGGTCTGGGGGGACGGACGGGAGCTGACCGCCTGTCACGGCGTGACGAGCATCGACAACCCGCTGCCCGTCGACCGGGACACGCTGTTCGTGCTGGGCTCGGTCACCAAGACCTACACGGCGACCGCGATCATGCGCCTGATCGAGGCGGGGCGGGTCGAGTTGGAGGCGCCGGTCCGCCGCTACGTTCCCGAACTCCGGCTCCCCGACGAGGGCGCGGCCGCACAAATCACCATCCTGAACCTGCTCAACCACACAGCCGGGCTGGACACCCGGATGGTTTTCGACAGCGGAGACGGAGATGACGCGCTGGCCGGTGAGGTGGCCAAGATGGCGGAGGTGGCGTTGATCGGTCCGGTCGGCGGCCGTGCCTCCTACAGCCAGCTCGGCTACAACCTGCTCGGCCGGGTCATCGAGAACGTCACCGGCCAGACCTACGAGGCCGCTGTCGCCTCACTCGTCATGGAGCAGGTCGGCCTGGCCAACAGCGTCTTCACCGCCGGACAGGCCATCACCCGCCGGTTCGCCGTGGGCCACAACCTCAGCGAAGGGGCGCTCAAGGTCGCCCGGACATGGAAAAACACGCGCGGCAACAACCCGGGCGGCGGCCTGGTGTCCTCGGTCTCCGACCAGTTGCGCTGGGCCCGGTTCCACCTCAGCGGCGGTGACCTGGCGCGGCGGATGCAGGAGCCGACGGTGGAACTGCACGGCTCCACGCTTGGTGACGCCGTCGGCCTCGGCTGGTTCCTGCGCGACGTGGACGGTGTGCGCACCGTCGGGCACGGCGGATCGGCCAATGGCCAGTTCGCCAACCTGCTGCTGGTTCCGGACCGGGACTTCGCCGTCGTGGCGGTGTCCAACGCCGGGCCCGATAGCGGGTTGAAGTTCAATCAGGCCGTGCTCCGCTGGGCGCTCGAGCACTACCTCGGCGTGGTCGAGCGTGACGCCGAGCCTCTCCCGTACGACCCGCAGCGCGCTCAGGAGATCATCGGGCACTACGCGAACGAATTCATGACGCTGATCATCGACACCGACGGTGCCGCGATGACGGTCGAATGCCGGATCAAGCCGAAGATCCGCAAGGCGTCCGAGAAGGAACTGCCGCCGGACCTGCCGCCGGCCGGGCTCGGCCTGCTCCCCGGAAGCGGCGACGAGTACATCGTCACCGGCGGCGGCTTGATCGGCCAGCGCGGTTTCCTCACCCGAGACGCCGACGGCGCCATCATCGGGGCGGACCTGGCCGGCCGGTTCTTCAGCCGGGTTCCGGCACCCGCCAAGTGACACCTGGAGCTCCCGGACAGCACCGCAGGCGCGGCTGGGGCAGACTCGTCCGGGTCCATAGCATTTGAGGATGGCGTGCAGGTCAGCCAGTTCGAAACAAGACCACCTCATTTCACCGCGATGGATCAACCACCACCTTGATCCACTTTCGGCACACGCCCTAGGCCTGCCGCGGAAGCCGACCCGCCGAACGGGCGGCAGACGGCCCCGCGAGCCGAGGGCCCGGCCGCCGGAGTGGGCAGCCGGGCCCCCGGCCGGTGCCCGGCGTCCTCGACACTCCGGGATCCCCGTCCCACCGGTTCGGTGATCACCAGCGCGCATAGTGGAACCGGAAAGGGGGGCCACCGGAGAGGAACGGGAAGGCGCAAGTGACCACACCGCCGATCGACTACCAGGCGCTGTTCGCCGCCACCCCCAGCCCGTACCTGGTCGTGGGCCCCGATCTCGAGATCCTCGACGTCAACTCGGCCTACTGCCGGGCGACCGGCCGCACCCGCGAAGACCTGATCGGCCAGTACCTCTTCGACGCGTTCCCCGACAACCCGGCGGACCCCAACGCCGACGGAGTGCGCAACCTCAGTGCCTCCCTGCACCGGGTCCTGCGCTCGAAGCAGCCGGACACGATGGCGGTGCAGAAGTACGACATCCCCGTCTCCGGCCATCCCGGAACATTCGAGGAACGGTGGTGGTCCCCGATCAACACGCCCGTGCTCGGCCGGGACGAACAGGTGGCATGGATCATCCACCGGGTGGAGGACGTCACCGAGTTCGTACTCTCCCGCACCGCCCGCGCGCAACCGGGTCAGGCGCTCGGCCAGCAGGAAGCCATGGAGGCCGAACTGTACGCGCGGGCGCGGGAGCTCCAACTGGTGAACGAGCAGCTGCGCAAGGCCCACGCCCGGGAACGGAAGGTCGCCGTCACCCTCCAGGAGGCCATGATGCAGTCGCCGGACCTGGCCCATCACCCGAACATCGCGGTGCGCTACCTGCCCGCGGCCAAGGGGCTCAATGTGTGCGGCGACTGGTACGACGTGGTCGACCTGCCCGACGACGGTGTCGCCGTCGCGGTGGGCGACGTGGTCGGGCACGGTCTGGAGGCCGCCGCCGCCATGGGCATGCTCCGCAGCGCGCTGTCCGCCGCCGTCCGCGCCCTGCACGAGCCGTCCAGGGCGATGGAGGTCCTGGGCCTGTACGCCCGCTCGGTCGAAGGGGCCCTGGCCACCACCGCGGTCAAAGCCGTCATCAACACCCGCCGCCGGCACATCACCTACAGCAGCGCCGGCCACCCTCCACCGGTCCTGGCCCGCACCGACGGCACCTTCGTCCTGCTCGACCAGGCCACCGACCCGCCCCTGGGAGCCCGCCCGCGTCATGTCCCGCGGCCGCAGGCCGCCGTCCCCTACAAACCCGGCGACACCCTCGTCCTCTACACCGACGGACTCATCGAACGCCGCGACGAGGACATCGACACCGGCCTGGACCGCCTCGCCCAAACCCTCGCCGACAACTCCCGGCTCGGCCCCGACCACTTGGCCGACGTGCTGCTCGCCCGCCTGGGCGTCAGCAGCGGCGGACACGACGACATCGCGTTGATCGTCGTCCGGCTGTAGTCCCCCGCGCTACTCGCCCCGCGAAGGCGCACAGGCACCGGACGCCTCGGAGTCCGCGCCCTGCGCGCACTCGTCGTCCGGCTGAAGACGCCCCGTCCTGTGCCCGGCCCACCCGGTACATGACATCGGAAGTTCGGGAAAGGGTCCGTCGGCAGGCTGACGGGCCCTCAACCGCGAACTCGGTCGACGAGCCGTCCCATCAACGCCTCACCGTCCCGTCAACGCCTCTGGGAGTCCTGACAGCCGTCGGGGTCAGCCGCAGTACAGCAGGCCCGCCTGCTGCTTGGCGGTCAGGATGCGGTGGACGCTCGCTTCCACCTCCGTGCGGAAGCCCGAGTTCTCCGCCATCCGGTTCTGTACGGCTTTCACCATGGCAGGGACCAGGTTCGGCTCGACCGTCAGGACCAGGTCTCCGCCGGCCGAAAGGAAGTTCAGGGCGCGGTTGGCCGGGGGCACGGTCTTCACCGCCACCGCGTTGCCGAGGTCGTCCGAGATCACCACGCCCTTGAAGCCCAGGGTCTTGCGGAGCAGGTCCTGGATCACGATGGAGGAGAAAACGGCCCGGCGCTTCGGGTCTATCTTGCTGTACGTGGCCAGGGAGACCATCACGAAGGGCGCGCCCGCCTTGATCCCCGAGCTGAACGGCATGATGCTCGAGCCCCTGCTCGTCGTCACCGAGTCCACCACGTTCGCCGTGGTGTCGGTGTTGCCGCGGACGTAGCCGAGACCCGGAAAGTGCTTGAGCGTGGCCAGTACCTTGGCCTGGGCGAAGCCTTCGGCGAACGCGTTGCTGTGGGAGGTCACCGTCGCGGCCGTATGGCCGAACTCCCGGTCGTAACGGCCGATCGGCGCGTTGTTCGTGCCCAGGCTGGACGGGACGACATCGGCGACGGGCGCGAGGTTGAGGTTCACGCCGGCGGCCTTGAGCTGCTTGGCCCACACGGCGGCCTCGCTGGTCAGCTTCGAGGTCGACCAGGTTCCCTGCACGAGCGCGGTCGGGATGGTCGAGAACCCAGGACCGGACAGCACCTGCACATGGCCGCCCTCCTGGTCGGTGGACACCAGCAGGCCCACGCGGTGCCCCGACACGGTGTCGGCCTTCGCCTGAAGACCGTCGACCAGGGCCTTGGTCGCCTTCGTACCCGCCGTACTCCGTCCGGCCAGGAAAACCGACCCGACGTGGTACTGGCGCAGCACCTGGATCCGGTTCTGGTCCGGCTTCGAGGCGGCGACGGCGCCCATGAAGAGCTGACCGACCCGCTGCGGTCCGGTCATGGCCCCGTAGACCTTGTCGACGCAGGTCGCGGCCGCGCTCCGAGCAGCCGGAGCGGGCGCTGCCGATGCGGCCGCCGCGTGGGAGGTGTGAGCGCCGCCGCCCAGACTCGCGGCCGCCAGCGAAAGCGTCAGCAGCGGGACGGGCCAGACCGCCCGCCTCCCCTTCAGGCCATGGTCCGGCGCCTGCCGCGATCTCATTCGGAGCCCCTTCCGGTACGCCGGTCGCAGACCGGGCGCCCCTTGCCCGGCCGTCGACGGCGGTCACGCAGCCAATACCACAAACGTACATCCATCCGACGGTGTGCGCCTCTGCTGTCGCGGATGTGTCGCCCTCGCCACCGAGATGTCGTGCGGGACACCCGGATGCGGGTATTCAGCAACGGCGGCTCGTGCCAACTCGGCCTGCAGCAGTACTGGTTGTATCAGCCGATGTTTCGTGGCGCCCTGGGGAGACGTGGCGATGCGCGGGCCGTCCACGTTCTCGTCGACCAGGCCGGCCGCGTACCCGGCGTCCGAACTTGCGGGGCCGGCCAGGAGGTGGTCGAGCGAGCCGGGTACGGACAGCCGGCGGTCGGGCTACTTCCTGGAGAACCCACCTGTGATGCACCCTTTTCGGGGGCAGGTTCGCCGGGACCTCGCCCGGGACGGAGCCGGGGAGGTTGTCCCCGACGGAGACGATCTCACCGGTCGCGGCCGCCCTGACCGGAACGGCGTTGGACCGGCCGTCCACCGATCGGAGGTCGACGGGTCGCCTCGCTGCCTCCAGGCGGGGGCAGGCGAGCACCCTCGGCGGGTACGTCAGGAGGGCGGGCAGCCGAACCAGCGCACCGTGTCGTTGTCGGAGATGTAGCCCATGCACCTGACGGTTCCGTCGTGCACGGTCTCCCTGCCGCCGACCCCGTCGTCCACAGAAGCGCCCTTGTAGTGGGTCAGTACGAGTGTGTCGACATCGATGGTGTACCAGCGACGCCCGTTGTCGGACATGTCGCAGCCGTGGCCGATCACGTCGGTGCCGGGCCCGTCGCTCCACATGTCGCGTTCGGCGCGGTCGCAGTGCGCCCGGTGGCCGTCGCCCGCGGCACCGGCCGTCCCGGCACCGGCACCCAGCAGGGCCGCCGCGCCCGTGGTCACCGCTGCGGCAGCGCCGAGCAGGCGCTTCAGAGTGAGGTTCATCGATTGGTCCTCCTGCCAGCCGTGGTGACGGCCGTGAGTGGCCACGCCACCTTGAAGTGATAGTCACACTTATTCCGGATGTCCGGCCTGGCAGCCGACAGCGCAGTCCCCCGACCCGGTGACGCCGGTCATGCCAATGCAGCAGGCGGCGGACCGTCCTGGTCCTTCACTTCGCCGCGTTGCGGGTGTCGTTGAGGCGTCGCGTCCGGGTACGGCCCGGGCCCGTCGCATCACGCGACGGGCCCGGTCTTCGTGGCCGAGGCGGGATTTGAACCCGCGACCTCTGGGTTATGAGCCCAGCGAGCTGCCTACCTGCTCCACCCGGCGGCCTTCACTGTAGGACGCCGGGCACGCGCCGAGCGAGCGATTTTCCGGGGCCCGCTTTCGCCCGCCGGACGGCAGGCTCACGGCGCTTGCGGTCTGCGTTTGCCGTGAGGACGGCGACATGCCGCGTTCGGCGTAATCAGGGGCGTTGGGCCGTTTGGCCGTCACGCTGTGCGTGTTGATCACGGTCCGGGTCTGGGAGCCGACTGGTGCACCGGTTGCGTGGGGTGCTGTCCGAGCGGGTTCTGCGGCGCCGGGGTGCGCGCGGGTGCCGGCCGGATCGCCCTCCGCCGTATCGACCGTATCGACCGTATCGGCCATATCCGTCCCATCCGGTGCATCCGATGCATCCGCCGCACCCTGATCCGGACCGGCACCGGGTCCACCGAATCCCCGGGGGCCTCGACCGGCACCTGACGCGCTGAACCCCGGCAACTCAGCGACCCAAGCGACCCAAGCGCCGAACCGTCGCCGCTTCGCCTCACCGCCCACCGCCCACCGCCCACCACCGACCCTGACTTGCCTACGCCTTGACGATCCGTTCCCTATGCGTTCAACCACCCGTGTGTGCCCACGTTGCGTGCAGTCTCTAAGGTCCCTGGAGTTTCGACGGAAGGGACTCATGGACAGACTCCTCGCAGTCCGGGCTCGTGAAATCACCAAGTGTTTCGGCGATGTCGTCGCACTCGACGGTGTCGATCTGGATGTGCCGCAGGGTCAGATCCACGGCCTGGTCGGGCCGAACGGCGCCGGCAAGACGACACTGCTCGGTCTTCTGCTCGGCCTGGCCGTCGCCGACAGCGGCCGCCTCCAGATCCTCGGTTCGCAAGTGGGGCGGGCGCTCACCGCTCCCGACGGGGTCGCCGGCTTCGTGGACGGACCCGGTCTCTACCCCTCGCTCACCGCCCGGCAGAACCTCGCCGCGCTCGCCACGCTGTGCGGACGCGACGCGCGGACCGCGGAAGTCGACGAGGTGCTCGGGCAGGTCGGGCTCACCGATGTCGCCGACGACCGGGTCCGCGGCTTCTCCCTCGGTATGCGCCAGCGGCTCGGGCTCGCCGCGGCCCTGCTGACCAAGCCACGGCTGCTGGTGCTCGACGAACCGTCGAACGGCCTGGATCCGGCCGGGAAAAGACACGTGCACGGTGTGCTGACGCGGCTCGCGGCGCACGGGACCGGCGTCGTGCTCTCCAGCCATCGCATGGACGACCTCGAGGCGCTGTGTTCCGAGGTCACCATCCTGGCCACCGGACGGGTCGTCTTCTCCGGCCCGCTGGGCAAGCTGGCCGCCGAGAACCGTGAACTGGACTACCGGTTGCTGACCTCCGACCCACGGGCCGCCCGGCGACTGGCTGCCGACACGGCCGGGATCCGCGTCGTCGACGACGTCGACGGCATGGCTCGGCGCGACGCCGAGGTGCTCGTCGTAAGCGCGCTGGTGCCCGCCCTCGACGAACTGGTGGTCCAACTGGTGCACGCCGGTGTGGCGGTGCGCGAGCTCGCACCCGTGCTGTCGCCGCTCGAGGCCGCGTTCCTCGCCCTCACCCAGCGGAAGGAAGCCGAGCGATGACCGCGACCGAGACCGAGCCCGCGACCGCCGTGGTCGACAACGTTGCCGCCGCCCGTCCCGTCCCGGTTCCGCGCATCTACCGCTTCGAGCTGGTCAAGCTGGTCTCGCAGTGGCGGATCCGCCTGCTGGTTCTCGCCTGCTGGATCGCGCCGGCGCTCTTCGTCGCCGCGGTGAGCCGGCAGAGCACGCTCCCCGTCGACACCCTCTTCGGCCGCTGGATGCACGCCACGGGGTGGGCCGGACCACTGGTGATGCTCGGCTTCGCGGGCACCTGGGCGCTTCCGCTGCTGACCTCGGT
>NZ_JBHYKH010000304.1:0-10953 GCF_042741275.1 Streptomyces sp. NPDC058964 | reverse complement strand
CGCCCGCACTCCGGAGGGCCGCACTCCCGCGGCCGTCCGGGGCGTTCCACGGGCCTCACCGGGTCAACCCCAACCCGGTGAGGCCCTTATCTGCGTTTTCCGCCCTCACACCAGGCACCGCGTGCCAGTGAGCGCGGCATCATGTGACAGGTATCACCGCTCAGGTGTGACCCTCGATTTAGGGACCCCCGGCAAGCGGCGATAACCTGCGAGACGGACATGCCGCGCGCTCGGACACCGTGTGCGCCCCCCTAGTGACACATGCGGACGTCACGTTGCCCTTCGCGGCACGCCCACGCATCCAACGAACCGCGAGATCACTGATAGGGACGGAAGCGCGTGGACCTGTTCGAGTACCAGGCGAGGGACCTCTTCGCCAAGCACGATGTACCGGTGCTGGCCGGTGAAGTCATCGACACGCCTGAGGCGGCGCGCGCGATCACCGAGCGGCTGGGCGGCAAGTCGGTCGTCAAGGCGCAGGTGAAGGTCGGTGGCCGCGGCAAGGCCGGTGGCGTCAAGCTGGCCGCTTCCGCGGACGAGGCCGTCGCCCGCGCGACGGACATCCTCGGCATGGACATCAAGGGCCACACGGTCCACAAGGTCATGATCGCCGAGACCGCCCCGGAGATCGTCGAGGAGTACTACGTCTCCTTCCTCCTCGACCGTGCCAACCGCACCTTCCTCTCCATCGCCTCCGTCGAGGGCGGCATGGAGATCGAGGAGGTGGCGGCCACCCGCCCCGAGGCCGTCGCGAAGATCGCGATCGACGCCATCGACGGTGTGGACGAGGCGAAGGCCCAGGAGATCGTGGCCGCGGCCAAGTTCCCGGCCGAGGTCGCCGACAAGGTCGCGAACGTCCTCGTCAAGCTGTGGGACACCTTCATCAAGTCGGACGCCCTCCTGGTCGAGGTCAACCCGCTGGCCAAGGTGGCCTCCGGTGAGGTCATCGCCCTCGACGGCAAGGTGTCGCTCGACGAGAACGCCGAGTTCCGCCACCCCGAGTACGAGGAGCTCCACGACAAGGACGCGGCCAACCCTCTGGAGGCCGCCGCCAAGGAGAAGAACCTCAACTACGTCAAGCTCGAGGGCGAGGTCGGCATCATCGGCAACGGCGCCGGTCTCGTGATGAGCACCCTGGACGTCGTCGCGTACGCCGGTGAGAACCACGGTGGCGTCAAGCCCGCCAACTTCCTGGACATCGGCGGTGGCGCCTCCGCCCAGGTCATGGCGAACGGCCTGGAGATCATCCTCGGCGACCCCGACGTCAAGTCGGTCTTCGTCAACGTCTTCGGTGGCATCACCGCCTGTGACGAGGTCGCCAACGGCATCGTGCAGGCCCTGAAGCTCCTCGAGGACCGGGGCGAGAACGTCACCAAGCCGCTCGTCGTCCGTCTCGACGGCAACAACGCCGAGCTGGGCCGGCAGATCCTCACGGACGCCAACCACCCGCTGGTGCAGCGCGTCGACACCATGGACGGCGCGGCGGACAAGGCCGCCGAGCTGGCCCACGCCGCCAAGTAAGCACTCAGGACGAGGACACCAACACACCATGGCTATCTGGCTCAACAAGGACAGCAAGGTCATCGTCCAGGGCATGACCGGCGCCACGGGCATGAAGCACACCAAGCTCATGCTGGGCGACGGCACCCACGTCGTGGGCGGCGTGAACCCGCGCAAGGCGGGTCAGACCGTCGACTTCGACGGCACCGAGGTACCCGTCTTCGGGACCGTCGCCGAGGCCATCGAGAAGACCGGCGCCAACGTCTCCGTCATCTTCGTGCCGGAGAAGTTCACCAAGGACGCGGTCGTCGAGGCCATCGACGCCGAGATCCCGCTGGCCGTCGTGATCACCGAGGGCATCGCCGTGCACGACACGGCCGCCTTCTGGGCGTACGCCGGCAAGAAGGGCAACAAGACCCGCATCATCGGCCCGAACTGCCCCGGCATCATCACCCCGGGCCAGTCGAACGTCGGCATCATCCCGGGCGACATCACGAAGCCGGGCCGCATCGGCCTGGTCTCGAAGTCCGGCACGCTGACGTACCAGATGATGTACGAGCTGCGTGACATCGGCTTCTCCACGGCCGTCGGCATCGGTGGCGACCCGATCATCGGTACCACGCACATCGACGCCCTGGCCGCCTTCCAGGACGACCCCGACACCGACCTGATCGTCATGATCGGTGAGATCGGCGGCGACGCCGAGGAGCGGGCCGCGGCCTTCATCAAGGAGAACGTGACCAAGCCGGTCGTCGGCTACGTCGCGGGCTTCACCGCCCCCGAGGGCAAGACCATGGGCCACGCCGGCGCCATCGTCTCCGGTTCGTCCGGCACCGCCCAGGCGAAGAAGGAGGCCCTCGAGGCCGCCGGCGTCAAGGTCGGCAAGACGCCGACCGAGACGGCGAAGCTCGCCCGCGAGATCCTGGCCGGCTGACCCCGGACCACGGCAGGAAGGGCCCGCACCCTCACGGGGGGTGCGGGCCCTTCCGCATGCCCGGACGCGCATGCCCGGACGCGTGTGCGCGGATGCTCACCGGGGCAGCGGGAACATCCTCTCCGGCCCCTGCTCCGACGCCTCCCGCAGCTTCGCCCGCAGCCGCAGCTCGTCGCCCGAAAGCGGACCCAGCGCGGCCTTCGGCGGAACCCCCTGGACCGCCTGCGCGGGGCCGATCGGTGCCTCGTACCGGGTCGGCGCGGTGCGCAGCGTGAGCGACGTCGCGCCGATGATCGCGACCGTGAAGGCGATGGCGGCCCGGGTCCAGAACCGGGTCCTGCGCTCGCCGACCGTCCGTACCGTCGTCGGTGGCGCCGCCCGGAGGCGCTCGGTGGAGGCGAGTTCGGCCAGCCGGCGGTGCAGCGCGGCGGGGTCAGACAGCTCGGGAACGCACGCGGCCACCGCGGCCCGTGCGTGCGTGAGCCGGTTCGCCGCCGCCGGGGTGCTCGCCTCCGTCTCCGCCGCCGTCTCCGGCAGACCGAGGCCGACGCCGTCGTACAGCACGAGCGTGCGGCGGTACGACGGCGGGAGCCGCAGGAGCGCGTGCAGCAGGGCGCGGTCGGCGGCGTCGGCGGGCGGTGGCTCCGGGTGCCGGTAGCGGGGGCGGAACCCGTGCCAGGGGGAGAGCGCGTACTCGTACGCCGTCGCCCGCACCCAGCCCGCCGGATCGCGGTCCCGGGCCACCTCCGGCCACTGCTGCCAGGCGAGTTGGAAGGCGCGCTCCACGGACTCGCGGGCCAGCTCGCGCCGCCCGGTGAGCAGGTACGTCTGCCGTACGAGGGCGGGGGAGCAGAACGCGTACAGGGCGTCGAAGGCCTGTGCGGGCGTCAGGGAGGGAGCGGCCGGAGCGGGGACCGTCGCCTGGCGGCCCGTCACCTCCTGCCGGACCTCGCCTTCGTGAGGGTCCGTCGCGAGCGACGCCAGCAACTGGGCGTACGCCTCGCCTTTCGCTCCCTTCGGGGAGGTGCGGCCGGTCTCCCACGCACGTACGGTCGCGCGGCTGACGCCGATCCGCTCGGCGACCTGAGCCTGCGTCAGCGGCCGGGACTCGCGCAGGCGTCGGCGTTCCTTGGGCGGTGGCAGCGGGCTCTCAGGGCTCTGCGTCACAGCGTGCCCCTTCGTACGAAAAAGTACATAAACATATATTGAGCGACACTTCCGGGCTTCGCCTGTTACGCCGGGAAAGCGCGTGTCGTTGGGAGCATGACGGTCGTGATCCAGATGACCGCTCGCCGACTGTCCCTGTCGCCCCTGCTCGCCCGGCTGCGTGACCGATCGCCAGGACTGGGCGCGAGCCTCGTGGGCGGCGCGCTCGCGGCCGGGCTCGGACTCGGTTCGTTCGCCGTGCTCGTGATGGTGATGTGGGTCAGCTCGCCGTACCCAGACAGCGGGCCGGGCCACGCGCTGCACGTCGCCGGCGCGTTGTGGCTGCTGGCGCACGGGGTCGAGCTGGTGCGCACCGACACGCTCTCCGGCGCCCCCGCACCCGTGGGCGTCACCCCGCTGCTCCTGCCGGCCCTGCCGGTTCTGCTGCTGTACCGGGCGGCGCGGGACGCGGTGGACGCGCCCGCCGACGCCGACGGGCCGCCTCCGGTTCCCGCGCGCACGGCGTGGACGGGTGTGGTCCTCGGCTACCTCGCCGTCGGCTGCTGCGCCGCGCTGTACGCCTCCGGTGGTGAACTGCGGCCCATGTGGGGGTGGGTGGCGGGGTGCCTGCCGCTCGTCGCCACGTGCGCGGCCGGTGCCGGGGTGTGGACGGCGTACGGCCGCCCGCCCGAGCCGCTGCTGAGGGTGCCGGCACTGCTGCCGAAGGGGCCGCGCGGGCTGCTGCTCGGGGCGGACGGCCGGGCGCGCCTCGGCACGGCCGTGCGGGCCGCCGGTGCGGGTGCCACGGTGCTCGTCGGGGGCGGGGCGCTGCTGCTCGGGGTGTCGCTGCTGGGACACGGCGGGGCGGCGCGCGAGTCCTTCGGCCAGCTCACGGAGGGCTGGTCCGGGCGGTTCGCCGTGCTGCTGCTGTGCGTCGCCCTGATCCCCAACGCGGCGGTGTGGTCGGCCGCGTACGCCCTCGGGCCGGGGTTCGCGCTCGGTGCCGGGCACGTGGTGTATCCGCTGCTCTCGGATCCGGCGCCGCTGCTGCCGCCGTTCCCGTTGCTGGCGGCCGTGCCGGACGCGGGGGCCGGCGGGCCGCTGAACTGGGCGGCAGGGGCCGTGCCCGTGGTGGCGGGGGTGACGGTGGCGTGGTTCACGGTCGCCGCGGCCGTGCCGCACGGGGATCCGGAGGACGGTGCCGGGAAGGCGGGGCCGTGGGTGCGGCGATGGTCGGCGCCGGCGACCGCCGCGGTGGCGGGGATGGCGGCAGGGGTGTGCGCGATCGTGTTCGCCGTGCTGGCCGAGCTGGCGGGCGGCCCGCTCGGCAAGGCCGCGCTCGCCCGGTTCGGGCCGGTGTGGTGGCAGTCCGGTACCGCCACGGCGGCCTGGATCACGGCGGTGGCCGTACCGGTCGCGCTCGGACTGCGGGCCTGGCGGCTGTGGCCCTGGCGGCTGCGGCCCCGGCGGTTGCCGAGCGGCCCGTCCGCGGGGCGGGGGACGGAACCGCGGCCCGCCAGGGACCTTCCGGCGCAGCCCGCACCGCCGCCCACGCGAGAGCCGTGGGACGACGATCCGTACGATTTCCTGCCCGTCGACGCCCCGGCGCCGCCGTGGCACGACGACGCGAACCGAGAGGCCCGCTGGGCGGCGCCGAGGGAGGCCTCGGACCCGCCGGACCCTTCGGACACCCCCTGAGGGGTCCCGGCACCGGGTGGCCGTTGTCAGCCGCTGCTGCCCAGCAGCCCGCGCAGCTCCTGCGGCAGCAGATGGTTGCAGGACTGCTTGGCCTCGTTGGTGAGGGCGTCGTTCACGCAGGTGTAGTAGTCGCGGTAGACCAGCTGGGCCGTGAAGGTCGTGGCGACCAGGGCGAGCGCCAGGGACGCCGTGACCAGGCCGCTGACGGCCGCCGTGGTCTGGGGCCGGCCGGGCCGGCCCTGGACGGGGCTGTCGGGATCGGGGGTGCGGGGCTTGGTACGCAGCGCGCTCACGCCCCAGTACAGGGCCAGGGAGCCCAGCAGCAGTGCCACGTACGGCCAGCTGAAGAGAGCGAAGAAGAAGGCCCACATGCCGCACAGGAGCGCGTATCGCGCCCGGCGCTGGGCCGGGTCCGTCGGATCCCAGCGCATGCCCGGACCGGAGCCGGGTCCGCCGCCCTGGCCCTGCGGGCCGCCGCGCGGGCGTTCGCCGAAACCGCCGGGCGAGCGGCCCGGCTGGCGGTCGCTCCACTGGTTGCCCCAAGGGGACGAGGGTTCGTCGGAGGAGTCCGTGGGGCGTCGCGGCTGCCACGGGCGGTCCGGCGTGCCCTCCGGCGGCGGCGCGAACGGGTTGTCGTCCTTGGGTGCTCCGCCCTGCTCGTCGCCGCTGCCGTTCTCCCGGTCCGAGGGCGCCGCGGGCGGCGAGGCCGGCCGCTCGCGCAGCAGCACGTCACCACGCTCCCCTCCGTGCACCGACTGCGAGGGGAACGTGAGAAGTCGCAGGCTGCGGTCCGGCATCAAGTGAGCGTCTTCCCCTAGATGAATACGGCTGGTACGACCCGTCCGGGCCTGAGCTGTCATCTCGTGAACGCGCCGCACGGCGACCGCGTTCCCGAGCCCGCTCCCTCCCAGACGCTACCTTCCGGCCACGCACCCGTCCCGTGGGGGCCGTCCGGTGTGCCGGTATCGTTGCTGACGGTCGGCCGCTTCGTAGACTTCCCCGTATCCCGGGGAGCGAAGCACTCGTACGAATGTACAAACGCCGTGCGAGTCCGGCCGCCGTACAGACGCTCCCCCGAGAAAGGGCCCCACCGTGGCCGCCAAGCCCGTGGCCAAGCGCCTCGTCGTGCTGGTTTCCGGATCCGGCACCAACCTGCAGGCGCTCCTCGACGAGATCGCGCGCGTCGGAACCGAGGCCTACGGTGCCGAGATCGTCGCCGTGGGCGCCGACCGCGAGGGCATCGAGGGGCTGGCGCGGGCCGAACGTGCCGGGCTGCCGACCTTCGTCCGGAAGGTCAAGGACCACGGCACCCGCGAGGAGTGGGACGCCGCCCTCGCCGAGGCCGTCTCCTCCTACGAGCCCGACCTGGTCGTCTCCGCCGGGTTCATGAAGATCGTGGGGAAGGAGTTCCTCGCTCGGTTCGGCGGGCGGTTCGTCAACACCCACCCCGCCCTCCTGCCCAGTTTTCCGGGGGCCCACGGCGTGCGGGACGCGCTCGCGTACGGCGCCAAGGTCACCGGCTGCACCGTCCACTTCGTCGACGACGGCGTCGACACCGGACCGATCATCGCCCAGGGCGTGGTGGAGGTCCGGGACGAGGACGACGAGAGCGCTCTGCACGAGCGCATCAAGGAAGTCGAGCGAAGGCTGCTCGTCGAGGTCGTGGGGCGGCTCGCCCGCAACGGCTATCGCATTGAGGGACGAAAGGTAGTTATCCAGTGACCGCCGAGAGCAACAAGCGGGCCATCCGTCGCGCGCTCGTCAGCGTCTATGACAAGACCGGGCTCGAAGAGCTCGCCCGCGGGCTGCACGAGGCCGGTGTCGAGCTCGTCTCCACCGGGTCCACCGCCTCCCGTATCGCCGCCGCCGGCATCCCGGTCACCAAGGTCGAGGAGCTCACCGGCTTCCCCGAGTGCCTGGACGGCCGCGTCAAGACCCTGCACCCCAAGGTCCACGCGGGCATCCTCGCCGACCTGCGCCTTGAGGACCACCAGCGGCAGCTCGCCGAGCTGGGCGTCGAGCCGTTCGACCTCGTCGTCGTGAACCTCTACCCCTTCCGGGAGACGGTCGCCTCCGGCGCCTCGCCCGACGAGTGCGTCGAGCAGATCGACATCGGCGGCCCGTCGATGGTCCGCGCCGCCGCCAAGAACCATCCGTCCGTGGCCGTCGTCACCAGCCCCGCCCGGTACGCCGACGTCCTCGCCGCGGTCAACGACGGCGGCTTCGACCTCGCCGCCCGCAAGCGGCTGGCCGCCGAGGCCTTCCAGCACACCGCCGTGTACGACGTGGCCGTCGCCTCCTGGTTCGCCTCCGCGTACGCACCCGTCGACGAGTCGCCGTTCCCCGACTTCCTCGGCGCCACCTGGGAGCGCGAGAACACCCTGCGCTACGGCGAGAACCCGCACCAGCCCGCCGCCCTCTACGTCGACGCCGGCGGCAGCGGCCTCGCCCAGGCCGAGCAGCTGCACGGCAAGGAGATGTCGTACAACAACTACACGGACACGGACGCCGCCCGCCGTGCCGCGTACGACCACGACGAGCCGTGCGTCGCGATCATCAAGCACGCCAACCCCTGCGGCATCGCGGTCGGCGCGGACGTCGCCGAGGCGCACCGCAAGGCCCACGCCTGCGACCCGCTGTCCGCGTTCGGCGGGGTCATCGCCGTCAACCGGCCGGTGAGCAAGGAGATGGCCGAGCAGGTCGCCGAGATCTTCACCGAGGTCATCGTCGCGCCCGACTACGAGGAGGGGGCACTGGAGGCCCTCGCCAAGAAGAAGAACATCCGGGTGCTCAGGGCCCACGGCGCCCCGGCCAACCCGGTCGAGGTCAAGGCCATCGACGGGGGCGTGCTGCTCCAGGAGACCGACCGGCTGCAGGCCGACGGCGACGACCCGGCAAACTGGACGCTGGCGACCGGCGAGGCGCTGTCCGAGTCCGAGCTCGCCGAACTGGCCTTCGCCTGGAAGGCCTGCCGGGCCGTGAAGTCGAACGCCATCCTGCTCGCCAAGGACGGCGCCTCGGTCGGCGTCGGCATGGGCCAGGTCAACCGCGTCGACTCCGCGAAGCTGGCCGTCGAGCGGGCCGGCGCCGAGCGCGCCCAGGGCTCGTACGCCGCCTCGGACGCGTTCTTCCCCTTCCCGGACGGGCTGGAGATCCTGACCGCGGCCGGTGTCAGGGCCGTGGTCCAGCCCGGCGGTTCGGTCCGCGACGAACTGGTCGTGGAGGCCGCGGAGAAGGCGGGCGTCACGATGTACTTCACGGGGACGCGGCACTTCTTCCACTGAGCCGGGAACGCGCCAGGGCCGTGTCCCCCTCGTCCGGGACGGGACACGGCCCTTGGGACACGTGGTGCCGGTGGCTCAGTACCGCGGCCGGTTGAACCAGGCGGCGCCCGACGGGACGATCATGGCCGCCGCCATGATGCCGCCGAAGCCGATCCACAGCAGCGCCCAGACCAGCGCCGCGGAGGAGTTGGCGTTGGCCGCGCCGATCATGATGAGGAAGCCGAAGATGGCGCCGAGAATGCCGTAGATCATCGTGGTGATGCGGATGCCCTGACCGCCGCGGGCGAACTTGACGCCCAGCGTGATCGACAGCCCGGCGAGGCCGAGGAACAGCAGCGCGCCGACGAGGATGGCGCCGGCCCCGGCGTGCCCCATGTCGGAGAAGCTGTTGCTGCCGAAGGTGTCCTCGCCCGCGTTGGACGCGTCGTTGAGCGTCGCGGCGCCGAAGATGGCGAAGATACCGCCGAGGATCTGCACGGCCGCCACGATGTAGAGCAGCACACGCGCGGTGACCATCAGGCCGGGCATGGTCTGCGGCATCGCGTTGCCGCCGGGGTAGGCGGAGTACGCGGGCTGCTGGGGGTAGCCGTAACCCTGCGGCGGGACGCCCGGCTGCGGCGGGCCCTGCTGGGGGTAGCCGTAGTTCGGCGGCGTCGGCGGTTGCTGGGGCGGAGGGCCGTAGGGGTTGTTCGGGTCGCCGAAGCTCATGGCGGTCTTTCCTCCGTTGTTCCAGGTGCGGGGACGACGCGCGGCACGTTGCGGAGGAAAGTTCTACAGATGCGGTCCGTCCCCCCGGTACTGCCCGCGGCACTGTCTGCTCATCGTTCTTTAGGGGGCTCTTACTTGTCCAGCCGCATTCACTAGGTGTTGTGCAAGTGCAACATCGTTGATCAAGGAGTGGCACCGGACGGGGACCCGGATTGGAACCCGGAGCCCGTCATCCGCGAGGATGGGTCCATGACCGCCCAGATTCTCGATGGCAAGGCCACCGCAGCCGCGATCAAGTCCGATCTGACCGCCCGCGTGGCGGCGCTGAAGGAGAAGGGCGTCACGCCCGGCCTCGGCACGATCCTGGTCGGGGACGACCCCGGCAGCCAGAAGTACGTCGCCGGCAAGCACCGTGACTGCGCGGAGGTCGGCATCGCCTCCATCCAGCGCGAACTGCCCGGCACTGCGACGCAGGAGGAGATCGAGGCGGTCGTACGGGAGCTCAACGAGGACCCGGCCTGCACCGGCTACATCGTCCAGCTACCGCTGCCCAAGGGCATCGACGAGAACCGCATCCTCGAACTGATGGACCCGGACAAGGACGCCGACGGTCTGCACCCGATGAACCTCGGCCGCCTGGTCCTCAACGAGCCGGCCCCGCTGCCCTGCACCCCCAACGGCGTCCTGACCCTGCTGCGCCGCTACGGCGTGGAGATCAAGGGCGCCGAGGTCGTGGTCGTCGGCCGCGGCGTCACCATCGGCCGCCCGATGCCGCTGCTGCTCACCCGGCGCAGCGAGAACGCCACCGTGACCCAGTGCCACACCGGCACCCGTGACCTCTCCGCCCACCTCCGGCGCGCGGACATCATCGTCGCGGCCGCCGGATCCGCCCATCTGATCCGGCCCGAGGACGTCAAGCCGGGCGCGGCCGTCCTCGACGTCGGCGTCTCGCGCAGCGCCGAGGGCAAGATCGTGGGCGACGTCCACCCGGACGTCGCGGAGGTGGCCGGCTTCATCTCCCCGAACCCAGGCGGTGTGGGCCCGATGACCCGGGCGCAGCTGCTCGTCAACGTGGTCGAGGCGGCGGAGCGCAGTGCCGGCTGAGGACCACCTCCACTCCGCACGGTCCGCCGACGGCGCCGAGCCGACGGCCCGCGACGCGGTCAGCGCGCCCGACGCCGAGGGCCGCCCGCGGCGGACCACGCGGCGCTTCCCCCTGTTCACGCGGGACACCGCGCGCCCCGAGGGCGGCGGCCGGGCCGCTCCCGGTGACGCCCCCGCGCCCGCCCGGCAGTGGCCGATGCTGGTCGTGCTGTCTGCGGTCGCCCTCGGCCTGCTGCTGACCGCGCTCGACGTGTTCCGCCTCGGGACCCTGCTGATCGGCGCCGCCCTGCTGGCCGGCGCGGTCATGCGCTGGGTCCTGCCGAGCGTCGGCATGCTCGCCGTGCGCTCCCGCTTCACGGACATCGTCACGTACGGGGTGCTGGGCCTGGCGATCGTCCTGCTGGCGTTGATGGCCCAGCCCAAGCCCCTGCTGGAGATCCCGTTCCTCAAGGACACGCTGCACTTCACGATGAAGCACTGACCGGGAACCGGATCCCCTCGCACGAGCGTGGCCCGCCCCGTGCCCGGCGTGTGGGGGCCCCCCGGCGAGCCCCGGGGCCCCGGGGCCCCCGGCGCCAG
>NZ_JBHYKH010000303.1:0-11020 GCF_042741275.1 Streptomyces sp. NPDC058964 | reverse complement strand
TGCGTTTCCGACTCTATCAGATCTTTTCTCGACCCGATTTCCTCGGTGCTTTCCAGGTTTCCGCTCTCGCGTTTCCCTTTCCGGCGGTTCCGACTTTATCAGAAGTTTTTGGCCGGTCGAACCAGCCGTTCGTTTCTGAATAATCGGGGGAGCTTCTCGGAATTGTGACTCCACGAGAAGCAGATAGATTCTCACCGCTGCCCCTGGGACTGTCCAGCCCTCTAGGCAACTGTTTGAATCTACCTCCCCACTCGCTCCGTGTCAACGGTCCTTGTGGGGCGAAGAGGAGACTAGCAGCTCAAGAGGCGTGCACGCACATCAGGCGGCCGTCGGGAGCGTGTCGCTGCGTTCGGCGGCTGCCAGGTCACCCGTGTCACCGGCGCGTGCGGCACGGCCGCCCAGGACGTAGACGTAGGCGAGGAAGGCCAGTTCAGCGACGACTCCGATGCCTATTCGAGCCCAGGTGGGCAGTCCCGACGGGGTGACGAAGCCTTCGACGGCTCCGGAGACGAAGAGGACCAGGGCGAGGCCTATCGCCATGCCCACCGCGGCGCGGCCCTCTTCCGCCAGGGCGGTGCGGCGCGTGCGGGGACCCGGGTCGATGACGGTCCAGCCGAGACGCAGTCCCGTACCGGCCGCGACGAAGACCGCCGTCAGTTCGAGCAGGCCATGCGGGAGGACCAGGCCCAGGAAGGTGTCGAGCCGGCCGGCCGACGACATGAGGCCGAAGCCGACCCCCAGGTTCAGCATGTTCTCGAAGAGTATCCAGAGGACCGGAAGGCCCAGGAAGATGCCCAGGACCAGGCACATCGCGGCTGCCTGGGCATTGTTCGTCCACACCTGGGCCGCGAAGGAGGCCGCCGGGTGGCTGGAGTAGTACGTCTCGTACTCGCCGCCCGGACGGGTGAGCTCGCGCAGCTGGTTCGGAGCCGCGATCGACGACTGCACCTCCGGGTGTGTCCCGATCCACCAGCCCAGGAGGACCGCGATGACGGTGGACACCAGCGCGGTGGGGACCCACCAGTGGCGCGATCGGTAGACCGCGGCGGGAAAGCCCTGTCCCAGGAAACGCGTGACATCGCGCCAGGAGGCACGGCGAGCGCCTGTCACCGCGCTACGCGCGCGTGCCACGAGCTGACTGAGCCGTCCTGTCAGCTGTGGGTCGGGGGCGCTGGACTGGATCAGCGAGAGATGGGTGGCGGTGCGCTGGTACAGGGCGACGAGTTCGTCGGCCTCCGCACCGGTGAGGCGTCGCTGGCGACGGAGCAGGGCGTCGAGGCGGTCCCACTCGGCTCGGTGGGCGGAGACGAAGACGTCCAGGTCCATCGGGTCTGCCTGCTCCTCGGCTGCTCTTCGGCCTCTGTTGCGGCTGTCAGCTTGTCGTACTGGGGCGCGATGCGCCCTCAGCTTGGCAGACTTGCGGTTCTCGGGGCAGACCAGGGGAAGGACGGCGGGCGTGAGTGAGCTGGTGACGGGCGAGGCGGTGGCGCTCGAGTTGCGCCCCGCGAGGCTGCCCAGCAGGGCAATGGCGGTATTGCTCGACCTGATCGTGGCAATGGCCGTGTACATCCTCGCGGCCGTGGTGCTGGTGGCGTCGACGGCGTCCTTGGACGACGCGGCACAGATCGCACTGTCGATCGCGACGTTCCTGCTGGTGCTGGTGGGCGGGCCCATCGCCGTGGAGACGCTCAGTCACGGTCGTTCGCTGGGGAAGCTGGCGTGCGGGTTGCGTGTGGTGCGTGACGACGGCGGGCCCATCCGCTTCCGGCACGCCCTGGTGCGGGGTGCGATAGGCGTCGTCGAAATCCTGCTGACCTTCGGGGTGGTCGCCTGCATCGCGTCGCTCGTGTCGGCGCGCGGCCGGCGGCTCGGGGACGTGTTCGCGGGGACGCTGGTCGTACGGGAGCGGGTGCCCGTAGGACAGGCGGGTTTCGTTCCTCCACCACCGCCCTGGCTGGTGGGGCGCTTTTCGGAGCTCGACCTGTCGGCCGTCCCGGACGGCCTGTGGCTCGCCGTCCGTCAGTACCTGACGCGTATGCAGCAACTTGATCCGCAGGTCTCCTGGACCATGGCGGAGCGGCTCGCGTCCGACCTGGCGGATCGGACGGGTGCTCCGGTGCCGCAGGGCGTTCCGTCGGCGGCGTACCTGGCGGCTGTGGTGAACGAGCGGCAGGCCCGCGAGGCCCGGCGGGCATTCGCCGGCGGCCCGGCCATGGGTGGCGTGACTGTCCCTGGAGGTGGAGCGGCCGCGAATGGCGCACCTGCCGGATTCCCGCCCCCGGCCGTCGGAGTTCCCGGTGGTTACGCTCCTCCGTCTCCGCCGCTCCCTGCGGCATCTCAGCCGGACGCGTCGACGACTCGGCCCGTGTTCCCTGCGGACGTACCGTCTGCCGACCGTCCGAGCACTGGATTCGTCCCGCCGGTGTAGCTCGCGCCGAGTGGTTGCGAAGCCCGTCGATCTCGTCGGATCCCGTCAGCCGAACACCGACGGGGGCGACTGCAGGTCCTCCAGCTCGATGCCGGGCGCTGCCAGGACGACGTCTCCCGCGATGTGCACGGTGTGCCGCTCGCCGGTGTCCAAGGCTGTGACCTGGTATTCGTCCACGGTCAGGGGGCCGTTGTCAGTGGCGTGTGTTTCGCTGTTCAGCAGGGCCCAGGACTGGTCGACGGTGCGTGGCGCGAGGACCGGATCCGTGAAGGCCACGAGGCGTACACGGGTGGCGGCCGAGGAAGGGGTGAGGCGCAGGAGACGGGCGGTGGCGACGAGGAACGCGGGGGACGTGCCGGTGAAGGCGTGGGCGCGCACATTGCCTTCGGTGGCATGCGTGCCGGTGGGGTCGGTCCGGACCCAGGTGACGCCGTCGAGGGCGGCGCCGCGCACCTGCCAACCTCCCGCGTGCAGCTCGAGGCGGATGGGGCGGCCGAGATCGTCGAGGGCGAGGTCGACGGAACCGCCGTGATCGCCCGAGGGAGTCATCAGCTGGGAGACGTAGCGCCAGCCGGACGGACCGGGGGCGCACTGGAAGTGCTCTTCGGCGAGGGGGGTGTGATCGTGCGGATCGTGGAGCGAATAACGGCCGCGGGGCATGGGGGTCCTGGGTCTTGACGGGCTGGTGGTCCGGTCACCTCGACGGGCCGCTTCGGCCGCGGTGACGGCCGGCCAAAGGGGCAGGCCCCCGGCACGGGGGTGCGGGGGCCTGCCTCTCAGGACCTGTCACCGGGGGAGCGCGTCAGTGCACGGACGTGCTCCCCGGAGAGACGGGACTGCGGACTCAGTAGCGGTAGTGGTCGGGCTTGTACGGGCCCTCGGCCTGCACGCCGATGTACGCGGCCTGCTCCGGGCGCAGCACCGTCAGCTTGACGCCGAGGGAGTCGAGGTGGAGGCGGGCGACCTTCTCGTCGAGGTGCTTGGGCAGCGTGTAGACACCGGTCGGGTACTCGGACTGCTTGGTGAACAGCTCGATCTGGGCCAGGGTCTGGTCCGCGAAGGAGTTGGACATCACGAACGAGGGGTGGCCGGTGGCGTTGCCCAGGTTCAGCAGGCGGCCCTCGGACAGCACGATGATCTTCTTGCCGTCCGGGAAGGTCCAGGTGTGGACCTGCGGCTTGACCTCGTCCTTGACGATGCCGGGCACCTTGGCCAGACCGGCCATGTCGATCTCGTTGTCGAAGTGACCGATGTTGCCCACGATCGCCTGGTGCTTCATCTTGACCATGTCGGCGGCCATGATGATGTCCTTGTTACCGGTCGTGGTGACGAAGATGTCGGCCTTGTCGATCACCTCGTCCAGCGTGGTGACCTGGTAACCGTCCATCGCCGCCTGCAGCGCGCAGATCGGGTCGATCTCGGTGACGATCACCCGGGCGCCCTGGCCGCGCAGCGACTCCGCACAGCCCTTGCCCACGTCGCCGTAGCCGCACACGACCGCGGTCTTGCCGCCGATCAGGACGTCGGTGGCCCGGTTGATGCCGTCGACCAGCGAGTGCCGGCAGCCGTACTTGTTGTCGAACTTCGACTTCGTCACCGCGTCGTTGACGTTGATCGCCGGGAACAGCAGGACACCGTCGCGCTGCATCTCGTACAGGCGGTGCACACCCGTCGTGGTCTCCTCGGTGACACCACGGATCTCGGAGGCCAGCTGGGTCCACTTCTGGGGGTTCTCACCCAGGGTGCGGTGGAGCAGCTGGAGGATGACGCGGTGCTCGTCGGACTCGGCGGTCTCCAGGGCGGGGACCTTGCCGTCCTTCTCGTACTCGACGCCCTGGTGGACGAGGAGGGTGGCGTCACCGCCGTCGTCCAGGATCATGTTCGGGCCGCCGGTGGGACTGTCCGGCCAGGTCAGCGCCTGCTCCGTGCACCACCAGTACTCCTCCAGGGTCTCGCCCTTCCAGGCGAAGACCGGGACGCCCTGCGGGTTGTCGGGCGTGCCGTTCGGGCCGACGGCGATGGCGGCCGCGGCGTGGTCCTGGGTGGAGAAGATGTTGCAGGAGGCCCAGCGGACCCGCGCGCCCAGGGCGACCAGGGTCTCGATGAGCACGGCGGTCTGCACGGTCATGTGCAGGGAGCCGGTGACACGGGCGCCGGCGAGAGGCTGCGCCTCGGCGTATTCCTTGCGGATCGCCATCAGGCCCGGCATCTCGTGCTCGGCGAGGGTGATCTCCTTGCGGCCGAACTCGGCCAGGGAGAGGTCGGCGACCTTGAAGTCCTGTCGGCTGTCGACAGTCGTCATTGCGAGCTGCTCCTCGGGATTGGGTCGAGGTGGGTACGGCTGGTCTGCGCGGCGGCGGACACAGGGGTGCCCGAAAGAGGACACAGGCATGCCCGCGTGCGCGCAGCGCAGTCCGTCGGAGGCCCTCTCTCCCTCGGTCGGTCCACTGCGGGACCGCCCGACCGCCATCAGCAGCGACGTCTGGCTCCGTCCCAAGCTACACCGGAGGACCCGGACGTCCCCAGTCCGTCCTCGGTCACACCGCGTTGATCGCGGGGTGCGGACGGGGCGCGGACCGCGGACCGGCGTATGCGGGGGCGGGCCCGCACAGGAGCGTTCACACGAGAGCGCTATCCTCCGCGCCGCGGATGTGCCGCACGGGAGGGATGCGATGACGGGCAAGGGGCGTGGACTCAGGATCGCGGCGGTCGTGGTGGGGCTGCTGGGGGTGGTGTTGCTGTCCGGCGCCTTCGCCTACGCGCGGACGGCGTACGGGACGTCGACCGTGTCGAGCAGCAGCATGTCCCCGGCGTACGAACCGGGTGACCGGATCTTCTGGGAGCGGGTCGACGGGGACCAGATCCGGCGCGGTGACGTCGTGGTGTTCTCGTCGCCCGAGAGGTACCACTTCAGCGGGGTGGTGATGCAGCGGGTCATCGGTGTGGGCGGCGACCGGGTGGCCTGCTGCACCAAGGCGGGGTCTCAGGAGCGGGTGACCGTGAACGGGAAGCCGATCGAGGAGCCGTATGTGAGCGGCGGCGACGCCGACGGTGTGCACCGGCCGTACGACGTGAAGGTCCCTCGGGGGCGGCTGTTCCTGCTGGGTGACCACCGGTCGAATGCGATGGACTCGCGCTTCTTCACCTCGGATCACGACGGGACGGTGTCCGTGTCCGCGGTCCGGGGGCGGGTGACGGAAGACCGTACCGGCATCGCCCTGTTCGGAACGGCCGTGATCCTCGGGGGTGTGCTCGTCCTGATCGGCGTCGGCCTGGGGATCGGGGCGTGGGCGGTGCGGCGGAGGGCGACTCGGGTGCCGCCCGCGCCGCCCTGGCCCACCCAACCGGTCTGACGCGAAGGGAGCGAAAGAGAGCGAAAGAGGGTGCAGACGGCCGCAACGGCGACGGTGACGACAGCCCACGGGGCCCGCCGAACGATCGGCGGGCCCCCTGGTCGTGGTGGAACTCAGTGGCCGGCCGGGTGCGGCGTCGGACCGCCCGGGGTCGCCTCCGGGTCCGGGCCCTTGGCGGCCTCGGCCTCGCTGTAGATGTCGGGTTCGAGGTAGATCACGCGGGCGATCGGGACGGCGGCGCGGATGCGGGCCTCGGCGGCGTCGATCGCCTTGGCGACCTCGGCGGCCGTGTCGTCGTGCTGGACCGCGATCTTGGCGGCGACCAGCAGTTCCTCGGGGCCGAGGTGCAGCGTGCGCATGTGGATGACGCCGGTGACCGTGTCGCCGTCGACCATCGCGGCCTCGATCTTCTTGACCTCCTCGATGCCGGCGGCCTCGCCGAGCAGCAGCGACTTGGTCTCGGCGGCGAGGACGAGGGCGATGAGGACGAGCAGGACGCCGATGCAGACGGTGCCGATGCCGTCCCAGACGCCGTTGCCGGTGAGCAGTGCCAGGCCGACGCCGCCGAGGGCGAGGACCAGACCGATCAGCGCGCCGAAGTCCTCCAGGAGGACGACCGGCAGCTCGGGGGCCTTGGCGCGGCGGATGAACTGCGACCAGGACAGCTTGCCGCGCAGTTCGTTGGACTCCTTGATGGCCGTCTTGAAGGAGAAGCCCTCGGCGATGATCGCGAAGACGAGGACGCCCACCGGCCAGTACCAGTTCTCGATCTCGTGCGGGTGCTTGATCTTCTCGATGCCCTCGTAGATGGCGAACATGCCGCCGACCGAGAACAGGACGATGGAGACCAGGAAGGCGTAGATGTAGCGCTCGCGGCCGTACCCGAAGGGGTGCTGGGGGGTGGCCTCACGCTGGGCCTTCTTGCCGCCGATGAGGAGCAGGAACTGGTTGCCGGAGTCGGCGAGCGAGTGCACGCCCTCGGCGAGCATCGACGACGAGCCGCTGAACGCGAACGCAACGAACTTCGATGCCGCGATCGCGAGGTTGGCGCCGAGTGCCGCCACGATCGCCCTGGTGCCGCCTGACGCGCTCATGTGTCCGCGTTGTCCCTTCGCCTTCGTCCGTCTACGCCGCCGGCGGGCCCTGCCCACGGCCTTTGCCCGTCCTTTGCCGGTGGGTCATTCTTGCAGCCCTGCCGGACGGCGGCGCTTCAGGCTTCCACAAGCGCGGTCAGACCATCACACTCGCCCGGAAGAGTGTTCCGGCCCCGGACGCCTCGGCCTTCTCGTCGGCAGCGACGAAGACGGACCGGCCGGGGGCCAGCCGATGCTCGCCGACCCGCACGTGTCCGGCCGTGCAGAGCAGGATCTGCGCGGTCGGGAGGGTGAGGTCGTGGGCGGCGCCGCCCTCGGGGAGGACGTAGCGGGACAGCCGGAACTCGTCGACGGGGGTCTCGTAGACCTCCTCGCCGTCGGGGGACGCCTCGGGGCGCAGGACGGCGGCGTCGTTCGGCTCGAAGCGGACGATGCGCAGGAGCTCGGGGACGTCCACGTGTTTGGGGGTCAGGCCGCAGCGCAGGACGTTGTCGGAGTTGGCCATGATCTCGACGCCGAGACCGCTCAGGTAGGCGTGCGGGATGCCGGCACCGAGGTAGAGGGCCTCGCCGGGCTGGAGACGGACGTGGTTGAGCAGCATCGCGGCGATGACGCCCGGGTCCCCCGGGTAGTGGTGGGCGAGGTCGGCGTAGGGCGCGTAGTCGCCGCCCAGGCGGGTGCAGGCGGCGGTGGCCTGGGCGACCGTGTGCGCCATCTCCTCGGGGTCGGCGGTGAGGACCGCGGTGAGCACTTCGCGCAGGGCCGCGTCCTCCGGGTGCGCGCGCAGGAGGTCGACGTACGGCTTGAGGGAGCCGACGCCGAGGCCGTCGAGCAGCTCGGCGGTCCGCAGCGGGTCGCGGAAACCGCACAGGCCGTCGAACTCGGTGAGGGCGCAGATCAGTTCGGGCTTGTGGTTGGCGTCCTTGTAGTTGCGGTGCGGAGCGTCCATCGGAACGCCCCTGCGTTCCTCGTCTGCGTACCCCGCGCCGGCCTGCTCCAGGTCGGGGTGCACCTGCAGGGAGAGCGGGGCCCCGGCCGCGAGGATCTTGAGCAGGAAGGGCAGACGGGGGCCGAACTTCGCCACCGTGGCCTTCCCGAGTTCCTTCTCCGGGTCCGCGTCGATCACCTCGGCGAGCGTGCCGCGCACGGTCCGCGAGGGTGCGCCCGGGTGCGCGCCCATCCACATCTCCGCCTGCGGTTCACCGGTCGGCTCGACGCCGAGGAGCTGCGGGATGGCGGTGGGCGAACCCCAGGCGTAGGGGCGGACGGTGTTCTCGAGGCGATCCATCGACTTCTCTGCTTCTCTGCTTCCGGAGCGTCGCGCGCACGGCGGTCAGGTTGTCGGGGTCAAGATCAGGCCCTTGATGCGAGCGCCAGGTAAACGGCGGCGAAATCCGTGATGGCGATCAGTTCCGCGAGGCTCTCGATCTCGTCGCCGGGTTCGGGTTCCAGCTCGCTGATCGGTGTGTCGTGGCTGAGGGCCAGATCGCGGGCGGCCGGGGCGGCGGTGAGGCCGCCGCTCGGGCGGTCGCGGAGCAGCACCACGCGCGCGTGCAGCGCGGGCGGCTCCTCCACGCGGTCCCGGAAGAAGTCGTCGGGGTCGGCGTCACCGGCCAGCGGGCCGGCGAGCAGTGTGCTGTGCGCGGCGAGCGCCTCGGGCAGTTCCTCGACGAGGGCGGGGCGTCCGGCGAGTTCGGCGAGGGCGGCGGAGAAGCGGCGGCCCGCGGGTCCGGCCGAGACGCCCTCCGTCCAGATCACCGGGAGCGTGTCGGCGAGTTCGGCGGCCAGGCTCTTGGCGGGGTTGCTGTAGGTCACGATGGCCGGGCCGCAGCGCTCGGCGATCTGGTCGAGCCGGTCGGCGACCTTCTCCAGCGCCTCGGGCGGCGCGTTGAGCAGGCCGATGCGGTCGAGGAGCGCGAGCAGCGGGGTGAGCAGGGCCCACAGGACACCCGGGGAGGAGGCGGCGAGGGGCTCCTCGTGGTCGTACGGGGCGGTCGCCATCGGTACGAACATGCCGTGGGCGCCCGTCACCGCTTCCTGGAGCGGGGTCCGGGCGGGGGCGACGGCGGCGACCGAGCAGCCGCGCCGGTAGGACTGTTCGGCGAGCAGGGAGAGGCTGGGTTCGGTGCCGTCGGGGGTGGCGATCAGGAGCAGGTCCACGGAGCCGGCCCAGCCCGGGAGCTCCCAGCGCAGGGCGCCGGCCGCGGGGGCGACTCCGGTTGGGGCCAGACGGGTGACGGGGCTGCCGGCGCCGGCGAGCGTGCCCAGCAGGTCGGCGGCGTGGGTGGCCGCGGCGCCGGGGCCGGCGATCAGGACGGCGCGGGGGCGTCCGTCCGGCTTGAGCTCGTTGACACCGGCCTCGGTGGCGTGCCGGGCCGCGGTGCGGACGCGGGCGCCTGCCTCGGCGGCGCCGCGCAGAAGACCTCGGTGGTCGGCCTCGGCGAGGCCCTCCGGGTTGTCGAGGAGCGATTCGTCGAGCATGGGCCGAAGCCTCCGATCGCCGGGGGTCCTTGAGGGTGGCTCGTCTGTGTGTGGCCGGCGCGCATGCGCCCGAGCGCGTGGCCGTGGTTGTCGCCGTGGGCCCGCACCGCGGCGGGCCCTCGTCGTCACGCCGGGCGGCGGGCCTCGTCCACGAGGAGGACCGGGATGCCGTCACGGACGGGGTACGCCAGGCCGCAGTCCTGACCGGTGCAGATCAGCTCGGTGTCCTGCTCCTGAAGGGGTGCGTGGCAGGCCGGGCAGGCGAGGATCTCCAGGAGGCCGGCTTCGAGCGGCATGGGACGTCCCTTCGGGGCAGGTGCGGGCGTGCACTGATGTGCCTGGTCAGCGTACCGCCGTAAGGGGCGCGGTGGGGTGAGTCGGAGATCGGCGGCGGGGCGGGCGGAGGGTCTCTGCGCCCCTCCGCCGTCCGTGTCCCGGCCGGTGTCGCGGCCCTGTCGGAGTCAGCCCCTGATGATCGCGAGGGCCTCGTCCCGCACCTTGGTCATCGTGGCCTCGTCGCGGGCCTCGGCGTTCAGGCGCAGGAGGGGCTCCGTGTTGGAGGGGCGGACGTTGAACCACCAGTCGGCGGCGGAGACGGTGAGGCCGTCGAGGTCGTCGAGGGTGATGTCGTCGCGGCCCTCGTAGGCCGCGCGGATCGCGGCGATGCGGGAGGCCTGGTCGTCGACCGTGGAGTTGATCTCGCCGGAGCCGACGTAGCGGTCGTACTGGGCGACCAGCGCGGACAGGGGTCCGTCCTGGCCGCCGAGGGCGGCGAGGACGTGCAGGGCCGCGAGCATGCCCGTGTCGGCGTTCCAGAAGTCCTTGAAGTAGTAGTGGGCGGAGTGCTCACCCCCGAAGATCGCGCCCGTCCTGGCCATCTCGGCCTTGATGAAGGAGTGGCCGACGCGGGTGCGCGCCGGTGCGCCGCCGTTCTCCCGGACCACCTCGGGGACCGACCAGGAGGTGATCAGGTTGTGGATGATCGTGCCCTCGCCGCCGTTCTTGGCCAGTTCGCGCGCGGCCACCAGGGCGGTGATCGCCGACGGGGAGACGGGGTCGCCCTGCTCGTCGACGACGAAACAGCGGTCGGCGTCGCCGTCGAAGGCGATGCCGAGGTCGGCGCCCTCCTCAGGGACGCGCTTCTGCAGGTCGACGATGTTGGCGGGGTCGAGGGGGTTGGCCTCGTGGTTCGGGAACGTGCCGTCCAGTTCGAAGTACATCGGCACGAGGGTCAGGGGCAGGCCGGCGAAGACCGTGGGGACCGTGTGGCCGCCCATGCCGTTGCCCGCGTCGACGACGACCTTCAGGGGGCGTACGGAGGTCAGGTCGACCAGGGAGCGGAGGTAGGCCGCGTAGTCGGCGAGGGTGTCGCGGCGGGTGACCGTGCCGGGGCGCGCGGCCGGCTCGGGGGCGCCGGTCTCGCTCCACCGCTCCACGAGCGCGCGGATCTCCGCGAGGCCCGTGTCCTGGCCGACGGGAGCCGCGCCCGCGCGGCACAGTTTGATGCCGTTGTACCTCGCCGGGTTGTGCGAGGCCGTGAACATGGCGCCCGGCAGGTTCAGCGCGCCGGACGCGTAGTAGAGCTGGTCGGTGGAGCACAGGCCGATCTCCGTGACGTCGGCGCCACGGGCCGCCGCGCCGCGCGCGAAGGCGCCGGACAGGCC
>NZ_JBHYKH010000302.1:1469-11035 GCF_042741275.1 Streptomyces sp. NPDC058964 | reverse complement strand
ACCACCACCCGCACCACGACCACCAGCCCCACCCGCACCACCTGCACCACCGGCACCACCACCACCGGGACCACCGGGACCACCGGCACCACGACCACCGGGACCACCGGCACCACCGGCACCACCACCGGCGGAACTACTGGTGGGACAACCACCGGCACCACCGGCGGAACCACCACCGGCACCACCGGCGGAACCACCACCGGCACCACCGGCGGAACTACTGGTGGGACAACCACCGGCACCACCGGCGGAACTACTGGTGGGACAACGGGTACCACGACAAGCGGCACCACAGGCGGGCACGACCACGGCTGCAAGCCCCACGACGAATACAACGAGCATGGCGAAAAGCCCGAAAAGCCCGAAAAGCCCGGCAAGCCCAGCAAGCCCAGCAAGCCCGGCAAGGACGATGACTACCTCTGTGATCCTGCCTAGCATGCACGGCCGGCTCCGGAGGGGTAAGTGCTCGGAGGCAGCCGCCCACGTACACCAGTAGAACCGGGGGCGTGCGGCGCGGATCGTCGTCGATTCCGCCGCACACCGCAGACGGAAGCTCAGGAGAACCAGGTGAGAGAAGTCGGGAAGGAAGGACCGGATGGGGCCGTGCGGGGTGGCGTTGCAGCCGCAGATGCTGACGGATCAGACCAAGCTGGAGCTGGGCCGACTGCACGGAAGGAGGGCGGGAGACCGACTGCGCTCCAAATGTCCTCAGAGCCGCCCATCGCCCTGAAGGCCGGCGTACAAGTCGCCGTGGTTTTGTGCCTGACGGCGACCCTGGCACATGTACTCCTGGTATTCCTGCAGGTGGCACCACCGAATCCCATCTCCCGGCAGTACAGTCGGCAGATCAACGCCTGGGTCTTCCCGTTGTTCGAACAGAACTGGCGGCTCTTCGCCCCGGACCCGGAGTCCGTCAACCGGCAGATTTCGGCGAGGACCATGCACACCGCCCCGGACGGCACCGCCCAGGTCAGCGGCTGGTTCGACCTGACCGCCGTCGACACAACCGAGGTAAGACATGACCCCTTCCCCAGCCACACAGCACAGAACATGCTGCGCCGGGCCTGGACTTCCTACCTCGAAACGCACGGCGGCGACGACCATCCGCGCTCGCAACGCGCTCTGATGATCCAGCAATACCTGCGCAATATCGCAGCGGATCGCATCGCCACCCATCGCCGCGGCACATTCGAGTCCATCCAGCTGCGGGTGATCACCCTGCCCATCGCCGCGCCGGCCGCAGCGGGCAGCCCCGGTCTGGGCGCGGCCCCACCGAGGCCCGCCGACACCCGTTACCTGCCCTGGTGGAAGGTGGCCCGCCATGCAACAGGCTGAGCAGACACCGATCGCGGCGGCATCGCCGTCGCAGCCCGGACACGGCACCGAGCGGGCGAGCGCACACGCGCCGCAGCAGATGCTGGCCCGGTTCGCAACGCTCCTCACTCTCCTGCTGGAGCGGCCGATCTCCCTGTACGCCGCGGCGGTGCTACGCATCGGCTACGGGTTCCTCTACTTCGCTTTCCTGCTGCGCGAGTTTCCCCACCGCGACGAGATCTGGGGTCCCGGCTCACCGTGGACGCCAGCACTGGCCAGGCAACTCTTCGACCAGACCGGGTGGGCCAGCATCCTCACCCTGTCCGGCAGCCGGGCCTACTTCGAAGCCTGCTACGCGGCAGCCCTCGTCATCTCCGCGCTCTTCATGCTGGGCTGGCGGACCAGAGCGGTGTCCGTGCTGTTCGCGGTCGTAGTGACGTCGTTCCACGCCAGGGCGATCTTCATGACGGACGGCGGGGACAACCTCATCCTCCTCATGGCCCTCTACCTCGTCGTCACCGCATGCGGCCGACGCTGGTCCCTCGACGCGCGCAGGACCCGGCTCCGAGCATCCGCGGTCAGGACAGTCCGGCTCCCGCCGGACCAGGCATCCGGCGAGCTGCGACGCCATCTCCACGACGCGCGCCTGCAAGTGACCACCGTGCTCCACAACTGCGGCATGCTCGTCATCGCCGCCCAGGTCTGCTTCCTCTACGGATCCGCGGGCCTGTACAAGGTGCAGGGCGCTTCCTGGGGCAACGGCACCGCCCTCCACTACGCCCTGAACCTCGACCTGTTCCAGCCCTGGCCCGAGCTCTCCCGCATGGCGGACGGACACGACGTACTGATCGCCATCACCTGCTACCTGACCGTGCTGTTGCAGGTGGCCTTCCCGTTCGTCCTGTTCGGCAGACTCAAGTACCCTGTCCTGACGATGCTGTTGAGCATGCACCTGGGTATCGCGCTGTTCCTGGGCCTGCCGCTCTTCTCCGGCGCGATGATCGCCGCAGACGCTGTGTTCCTCCCGGACCGCTTCTACCGGTACCTGGGACAGCTGTTGATGCGCGTTGTCCCATGGACCGATGTCAGAAAGGCGCGCAATCCCACCCCCGCAGGGGCTGCACCGGTCCCACCCCAGTCGGGAACGGCCAGCTGAAACTGACACCTGGTCCCGCGCACCCCGCCAAAACCCTGCATCGCGCACCGCTCGAGCACCGCTGGTCGCCGACGCGCACCTGCTGGTGGAGGAAGCCCTGAAAGTTCTGACCGCAGTACGCTGGCCTGCCGTGATCGGGGCGAACGGCTGCGCCGCACCCTGGCCTGAGGCCGGAGACGACGCAGACGCTCGCGGGTATGGGCACCCGGGTCGCCCTACCCGCCCAGCGTCCCGCCGCCCGGCAGGCGGTGGCCTCTACGGGGCGGAGGTCCACCATCCGGACACATCTGGAGGCGGCCGCCCTCGACACGGACCAGGATTTCGCAGAGCGGTGCCTCGCCTCCTGCCGCAGCATCGACGTCGTCCGGGGCCCCTCCGGGAGTGAGGGCCTGCCGGAGCTGGACAGGGGCGTGGGCACACGCCGGGCACTTACTACCACCAGGCGCAGGCTGGTTCGGGGCACACCCGAAAGAGCCTCGCCTCGAAGCACCCCCGAGGCCGAACGGGACCGCAAGCAGGACGAGTTAGATGGCAGTGCGCGGCGCGGCGGTCACGGCCGGTCAGTCTTCGTGGCGGATTCCTCGGCCTTGATCGAAGCCCGGTCATCGATCGGCGGGAGCAACACCCGCTTGTTCTCAGCCTTCTCCTTGCCCAGCATGTACAGCTCCGCCCGCGTGCTACCGGACTGGCTCGGGCACTCCTCGGGCGATTCGACCACCCCCCGGACTCCAGTCCGGGGAATGGGCAAGAATGGCCCCGACCCACGCATCAATGCAGGCCTTGCGCCCGGCTATCTCGCTCGCGTCAGGTAACCCTGGCGACGCGACCTGCCGACAGCCCCCGTCGACCTCTGGCTCACTTCGGAGAACCACCAAGGCTCCCCGAAGAGCTCGCAGGTCGCTGGACCACGCGGCTCTGGTCTGAGGACGGGGACGACATGAGCGACGATGATCTACTGGCGGTCCTGCAGGGAGTTGCCCGGCTCGCGGCGTCTGCGGTGAACACGGGTGGCGGCCTCTACAGCTGGAGCTTCTGACCGCCCTCCTGCGAAGGTGGCTTGCGTTTGACGCCGCTGCACGCCAAGAGCTCGGTCCCGGTGGCGTCGAAGTACAGCGTGAAGAACCAGGACCGGTCTGCTGCGTCGATGATGCCGGTGCGCAACTGCTCGTCGCGGTGCTGAGCGAGGATCTCAACGGTCTCGTCGAGGCCGAGGGTCGTCAGGCCACGCTTCAACGACCATCTCAGCCTCGTCGCAGCGATGCCAGCGACCATCCACTGGGGCACCTCCCTGTCCCAGACCACTACCTCGCCGCCGGCGGCGATGGCGTCGCGTGCTGCCTTGCAGGCCCGGGTCTGGTCAGTGAGCATCGTGGCGATGTCGGGCTGACTTGGGTGCTCGTCCTCGGTGACCATGCGGTGACTGTAGAGGCCGAACGCGGGCGTTGTTACAGGATTCGGCGTGGCCCGCGCGGGGCGCTGGGCCACTCTGCGCCTCCCGCGGTCCAGCCGAGCTGGAACCGGCTGCCCCGCCCGCCTATTCCGCACGACCAGATATCCGATCCTACCGACACTGCTGGAGAAGATCGCCACCAGGACAGGCAAGGGCGGCTTCTACAAGCTCGCCAACGACGGACTCAATGGGGCCTTCCATCTGGACTCCGCCTCGCATCACGGCTGGGAGACGGTTGCCGCGCTCATTGTCAGCACCCGGGCGTCGCCCCGGTGACCGGCGGCTCCCGCCTGGGTGGACCGTGTCCGCGCCTCGGTCGGCATCGCCCAGCTCGCCCTTCAGCAGATCGAGGACGATCTGGCCGCCGACGACGTGACGGCCTGGAGCTTGCCGCGATCCTGTACGAGTTCCAGGAGGACTCTGCCGTGCCCGGCGGCCCTTTCCCGGCCCTCGGGCAGCCATCAGCACCGACGCACGCAAAGCGGAACAGATCGAGCCCGGCCGCGACGGCGACGCCTCCTGCCACCTGCCACCTGCCACCTGCCACCTGCCACCTGCACGAGGCCGCCATCCTCATTACCGACAACGCCGGGAAGCGCCTGAACTGGACCACCCGCTCCCTCGACCCGCTAGGAGATGCCGCATGCACCCGCAGCTGCCGGAGAACGGGCTGATCGTGCTGATAGGTGCCTCCGGTGCGGGCAAGTCCACCTTGACCCGCGCCTGGCCCGCTTCCCAACTCTTCTCGCTCGATGCTCTGCGCGGCGGTCAGCGACGACTTCCTTGAGGTTCGGCATGTTGAACTTCTGTTCTACCAGGGCCCGTCAACAGCAACTGGTTCCCAATGAAGCTGTCGACTGGTGTCGGTGACAGTGTGTGAGTGTCCTTAGCCGAGTGCGGCCGGAGGGTGGAGGGGTGGCCTCGAAGGCGCGACCGTCGTCTATCAGGGGCGACAGAACGTTCAGACGGCGTCGCGCGAGAGCGATGATTGCCAGTCTGTGGCTCTTTCCCTCGACTCTTTTGAGTTCGTAGAAGGCTTGGGAGACGGGGCAGGAGGGGGCACTGACCATGGCCGACATGTAGAAGACCCGCATGAGGCGACGGCTGTGGTGTCGGGGGCGGCACATGTTGCCGCTGATGCGTCCGGAGTCTCTGGCGACGGGGGCCAGGCCGGCGGCGCCGGAGAGGCGGTCACCTTGAACGGTGGAAGTCAGGCGGTTCGAAGGCTGTGACTGAGCGCCTCATCTGACCACCTTGGCCAGCGCGGCGCTCAGCGTCTGCTGGAGGTACCGGAGTCCGGACCGCAGGACGCCCGTGCATCAGCCATCCTTGGACGCCCGAATACAGGAAAGTCTTCACAGGGCTTTGCTGCCAGAACTCACCTAGGGGGTGAGGAGTTGGGGGTACCGTTGCCGTTGGCGAACGCGGACTGACAGGGGAGATCGGCGAATGCTCTCGGAGGCGTTGGCAGCGCTGGCCGCTGCCGGAGGGGCCGCGGTGGTACAAGCCGCCGGCACCGATGCGTGGACTGAGACGCGGCGCCGCGTGGCGCGCTTGATGGCCCAGAGAAGCCGCGAGTCCGAGCTCCTCGAGTTGCAACGACTCGACCGGACTGCGGCCCTGCTGCCGACCGAGCGTGAAGAAGCAGTGGAGATCCGCCAGATTGCCCTCTGGCAGGCTCACTTCGAGGCATTGCTGGAGCGCCTGCACGGAGCTGAGCGCGACTCCGCGATTGCCGAGCTTCGCGACCTGGTCGAAGGCAGCACCGTCCGAGACCGGGACGGCGGGGGGAACCTCAGCGGCAATGTCTTCCACGGACCGACTGCGGTCCAGACCGGCAGCGGCAACCGCCAGGACAACCACTTCGGTCACACTGCATGACAGCACCAAGCCGCGGCGTCCCCGGAGAGGATTCGTCGGGGCACACGGAATTCCACGGTCCGACCGCCATACAAGGCGGATCGCACAGTGTTCAGAACAACCACTTCTACAGTCCGGCGCGGGGTGTCGGGGCTCTTCCGTGGAGCAAGATCTTCTCGACGGTGAGGGAGAAGGGACCGAGCGTCGTGGTCGTGCTCGGCCTCATCAGCGGCGGGTCATGGTGGTTGCATGATCATCTTGCGCAGCAGTCCCGGCTCAATGCGACACGCTCGGCCTGTCGACAGGCACAAGACGCATGGAGCGACCATGCAACAGCGGGTGCAGGCTCCGACAAGAGCACATCCATCAAATTTGACAGGAGATACGCACAAGAACTGAGCCTGGCCGCGAGTTCCGCGCGGGACCCAAAGATCGCGAGGGAGCTTCAGAACGACGCGGATGATACGAAGGCGTTCGCGGACGCCTATGAACGGGGCACCAGCGACGCCATGTCGGCCGCGTGGTCCGCGAGCACGCACGACTGGGGGCTGTGGTGGAGGGACTGCACCGTCGTCCTCAACTCAAAGTGAGGCCAGCCTTGAGTGGCCAGAATTGCAGGGTGCGCTCGGGCGGGTGACGTCCCTGATGAGGAGGCGGCGGGCCCGTGTCAAAACGGCTGGTTGTCGAGGCTGCATGGTCAGGACGTGGACGTTGTGGGGCTGCTCGGCGAGTTGTTGCCGTAGCTGCCGGTTCTCCATCACGGCTTGGTGCAAAGCACCGACGAGTGCTTCGACGTCACCTTGAGCCGGGCGATCCCCTCCGCGTCAGCAGCCCGCAGTTGTTTCGATCGTCTGCTGCTGCTCGCGGACCTCCTTGCGCAGCCGCTTGAGCTCCTCGCGCTCGGCGCTGGTCAGTTCACCGGACTCCCCCTCGCCCCGGTCCGCCTTGGCCCGGCGGTACCAGCCGCGCAGGGACTCCGAGCTGATACCGAGCTCCCGGGCAACCGCGGTGACCGTCTTGCCCGAGGAATCGACGAGCGCGATCGCGTCCCGCTTGAACTCTTCGGTGTACCGCTTCGTGTACTTGCTTCCCACCTGGTGCTACTTCCTCTGGAACCTCAAGATCCCAGTCTCCAGGTGTCCACGATCAAGGGGAAGCTTCAGTATGTAGCCTGTCCACCTGTTCGGACGGGCAAGGGGGCTGCAGGGTGGACTCGGAATGCCAGTGCGTGGGCATCCAGCTCCCTGGGGGTTCCAGGTGGGGCTGGGACGTCATCGCCTGGAACGCCGCTGGGTTCCGATTGGCGGCCGGGCACGTGGGACGGGCGGTGCCGGTGGTCGCTCGGCCTCACCGCTGCTTAAGGTCCCACAAGCTGCGTACCACCCAACCCTTGTTCACGAACTCGAAGCCGTATCGATTGGCCAGTTCAGCCGTTTCCGTCCCCGTGAGCGGACGACTTTCTTCACCCCGACGTGCAATCACGCCGGAAACACCGGCTCCTTTGTCGCCGAAATTCCACCAGATAGTGACAAAGCGTGGATCCCGTGTATGTTCAGCAATTGCATTGTTTTCGTGAATACGTCCATGGTAGACGACGTACCCGGCGGTCCCTTCGGCTTGCCACTTTGGCATCTCTTGATGAGGATTCTCCCAGGAGTACGACGTAGGCGATCCGAATGTCTCTATTGAGAGTCGGTCTCCGCGCGCGATTCCCGTGCTGGCCCGTACCTGGATCTGGTCGAACGGCGTGTTCGTGGGAAGTTCCACGATTCTGGTAGTGGTGAAAGACTGGTGAGCCGCAAGCCAATTCCCAAATACGGCCCAATTGTTAGCCTGCACGAGGTGCAACGGTTGGCTGACCTCACGACGGGACAAGGGGTTTCCAGCCTCGACGTCGTTACGCCACTGCGGAGCGAGCCGATCTGTGGAGCTGAGATGCACGGTACGGCCCATCACATGGAATTCAGGAGCAAGAAGGTACAGACCCACGTTGCTTCGATTCTCGAATCTGATGGTGACCGGCAAGGCGAAAGCCTTTTTGTCGGCTGCCAGGACAGGACTTCCCAATGTCACATCCAGCAGAGGGTTGGGCTCGGCGTGGTATGGCTGGTATAGCTGCGTGTAGCCGAAGTTCACCGCAGCGATGCCCGCCGAAACAGCCACCCCTGCGGCAACTCTCCGCGGGGAAGGGATCACGATCGATGTTCGGTAAATGTTGACCGACGCCCAGACAGACCCGACAGCGAGAACAGTCCATAGCAGCAGATATCCCCTGGAATCTCCGTCTCGCAGCGTGACGATGAGCAACATCAGGCCGGACACAGCGGCCGTGATGCTGCCGAGCAGCGCCACCAGCCCGGAGTAAGCGAAACTTCTACGAATCCAATGATCCACTGCGGCAACTGCGGCCAGCAGTACGATGGCGGATGCCAGGATGAGCAGGATCCCAGTGAAGCGCCACGTATAGGCCAAAGCCTCGCTGACGTCTTCCACTCCAAAAAAGCAGAGAAATCCGGACGTCACCAGCAGTACCAGAACGATCAGCACCAGCGCTGCCCCCGAACGCTCCATGCGTTTGGGCGTGCGTACCGATCGCGAGCGTGCAGAGGATCGTGCTCGCCCGGCCTGCCGTGCCAGCAAGGCGTGTTTGAGCGGCTTTGACGGCACATTGGCCTTGGGTGGATGACGCAGTGGCATACGAAGACTTTCGTCCATCCCGTCCCTTGCCGGAGCGAGGCGCGCGAGACCCCTCGCACTATGGCCTCACAACGGCAGTTTGGGATCCGGGAACCGAAAGTGGCCAGGGCTCTTCGCCTACGGAGACCTCGAGCTGAGTGTCTGCCGCTGCCGCAAGGTCTCTCTCATTTTCGTCCAGACCTGGCGTGACGTCGTCGAACTCCCCCCGCCGGCTGTCGAGGGGAACGGCACCTTCCCGGCAGGGCTGAAGCACGCGGACCTCGCTTCCGCCTTGGACAAGGCCGGCTGTTCCTGCGAGCCCTGTCCTCCGCTGACCTTCGGCGACCAGTCCTCGCTCGTGGCGATCCCGTCAGGAGCGAATTTCGCCTTCGAAATCTCCGAGGGCGAAGAGCCCGTGCTGTACGTCATGGACCTGCCCGGCGACGGACACGTCGGCTCTGCACGGACCGCTGGCCAAGACCGCTGCCGTGTAGCGCCGTCACAGCTCCATCCAGGAGAGATGCGGGAGTACCAGGCATCGCGATGCACCGCACCGCCGGTGCGCATCGGACGTCTTCAGAGTCGGCTTTCGAACTCTGGCCGGGGCTCGACAGACCTGGGTGACGCCGGTCGTGATGCCTGGCTTCGTGATACGGCGGTACTGTCGTCAACCCTCTGACCCCTCGTCCTCCCCGGACGCGTCACCGATGGCAACACGCAGGTCATGCATGCCCTGCATGATGTCGATGAGGGCTTCCTCCGCCCCGCACAGAGCCCGACGGGTTCCCTCCCGATCACCTCGATCGGCGTGCAGCTGGGCGCTGAGGGCATACAGCGCGGTCATCGCGGCAGCGAAGGACGCCTCCCGGCCCGGAGGCGGTTCCTCGGCCTCGGACTCCGAGACTTGAATGGCGGTGCGCTGCAGTCTGTTCGTCAGGACGTTGACCGCAAGGCCGGGGTCAGGACCCAGCTGGTCTGCCCAACCGAGCATCGTCTCGAGGACGTCCTCGATCTCCCCCTCCTCGGACAGACGCGTCGCGGCGGTGATATCAAACTCCTGTCTCTGATACACATCTTACTCTGACGACTCCAAATCAAGTGTAGATC
>NZ_JBHYKH010000302.1:0-1459 GCF_042741275.1 Streptomyces sp. NPDC058964 | reverse complement strand
GACTCCCGCGTCGCGGCGGTGAACTCCAACTCTGCCTTCGCCAGCATATGGCCCAGCCGCCGCAGACGGTCCGCTTCCTGCGGCCCCTCGGGCCGCACCTCCGATTCCGCCGCCGGTTCAGTCCCCAGAGCGGCCAATGCCGCATTGATCTGTTCAGCACTCACCGAACGCTCACTTCGGTTACTCACACCCTTAGCTTCGCTCCATGTTCGCGCTCTCGCCCGCCCACACACCGGCGGAACACCGCTGGTTCAAGATCACCCTGTCGGCGCGGTGCCCCGTGGACCCGGCCAGGCTCGTGCGCGCGCCTGGAACGGCATACGCCGCTACCTCGCCTACCTCCAGCCAGCCCTTACCGCGCCGCCCAGAGTCCGACACGCCGGAGTTCACCCACACGGGTGATCACTCCCGCTCGTACGACGCGGCCTCCGCACGACATGCTGAACGGGGCGGGTATCACCGGGCCTCCCGCGGAGGAAGCGGCTTGGAGCCGGATCGCTCCCTGCGGAGGTCATGAACCAGATGGGTTCATCCGGGCCGAGTTCCCCGACCGCCGGCGCTGGTAGTCGCTCGCGGCCGTCGCGATGCCCGAGCGATCACTCACCGTGCCCCACGCTTCAAGCGGTGCACGAAGACGCGACAGTGCACACATGCGAGCCCACCAGTCCCACGGCCGGGTACTGCCGGGATGACACATCGGTCGGGCCCGGCCCGGCAGATGCTCGTGCCCGGACTGTCGGTGCCAGCCGCCATATCCCCCTCGCCGGGCACAACGTCGCACGGCTGCCCCTGCCCGCCGTCCCGGGGCACGAGGTCGCCGGGGCCGTCGGCCTCGGCCCGCAGGCCACCGCGTTCACCGTCGGGGACCATGTGGTGGGCTGTCTCGTCCAGTGGTGCGGCGGCTGCCCGGCGTGCCGGCCATACCAGTGTGGGCGGCCCCAGGCCACCCTGCGGGATCCGGAGCACCAGGGCCCGCGGCTGAGAGCCGTCAGGGGCGGCCGGTGACACAGGGGATGGGGGGTGCTGGGTGGGGTTCGCGCCGCTCGCGCTCGTCACTGTCCGGGTTCTCCGGCCATCGGCGGGAGCCGCTCACGGCTCACCACGGTCTGCACGAGTCCAGATCAGGACTCCGGGGCTGAGCTGCCTTGCACCGGCACCGGCCGGTTCCCCGGCGGTCGGCTCTTGCCTGCCTGCACTTCCCACCTCGGTCTCCAACCGGGCGAATCCGCATGTCTCGTCGTACACGACCTCGTTCAGCGTCGTGTCGAGGCCACAGCGGGGAACTCACACGGAGAGATCCGCAGAGCCACCACTGTCCTGACGAAGCGGGTCCGCTTCGCGTGGAACCCGCCGCGCGGAGCAGTGGAATGCGTCACGCTGGGTGCCCGACGTGCAGGGGGGGGCCCCCCCGGGGGGGGCCCCCCCCCCCGCGCGCGGTGCCCCGGCGGCGCGCTCAGTG
>NZ_JBHYKH010000301.1:9666-11056 GCF_042741275.1 Streptomyces sp. NPDC058964 | reverse complement strand
GTGCTGGACGGCGAGGGGGTGGCGCCCGCCGTAGTCGCGGGGGATGTAGGTGAAGGCGTAGACGAGGACGGCGGCGCCGACCAGGGCGCCCGCCCAGGGGGCCATCGAGCGGCTGTGGCCGCCGATCACGTCGTCGATGATCACCTTGGTGACCAGCGGGACCACCGCCATGACGGCCATGCCCGCGAGGGAGGAGCCGAGGGCCAGGACCACGTCCTTCGGGTGGCGCCAGGCATAGCCCGCGAGTCTCCGCGCCCAGCCCTGTTTGTCCCCCTGCTGCGCTGCCACGCCGGTGCCCTCCGTTGGTCGTGTTCTCCCGGAAGGAACCAACGCACGAAGAAGCGGATTTCATCCCTCCGCAGCAAACCGGACGAACGGCGACGGTCAGACGCGTACCCGCAGGCAGTAGAAGCGGGTCGTCTGTACCGCGTTCTGGTTGTCGTCGCTGACCAGGAGGACCTTCAGGCGGCCCCGGTGGTCTCGCCCCGTGATCGCCATTCCCTCGATGTTGTCGAGGAGGGGGTTCGGCTGGGGCTGCCCGGCGGTGGCGCCGAGGGACGGGCAGGAGGCGAGGTCGGCGAGGAGCGTCTTCCTGATCGGCCGGACGCCGTCCCGGCCGGTCAGGTTCTCGATGCCGCCGGTGTCCGTCGCGTGCCGCGGATCGGCCAGATAGAGGCGGACCGTGTTGCCGGCACCGGAGGCGAAGCCGCGCTCGAGGACGAGGAGAACGGCCGTCGGGGGTCGCCCGGACCTCGGGGACGCCCAGGCCGGCGTCGGTCCGGTAGGCGTACTGGGCGGCGGGTTCGAACCGGCCGCGGTGGCGTTCCCAGGTCTGGAAGTGGCGTTCCCAGGTCTGGAAGCGGACGGTGCCGGCCGAGTCGCCGTAGATCGCGTACTCCATGGACGCGAGGAGCGTGTGCCCGCCGGGCAGCAGGGCCAGGCCCTCGAAGGTCCGGTTGGAGGCGGCCCGGCCCGCCGGGGCGACCAGGAGCGGCGCCGGCACGGGAAGCCGGTCGAGGATCCTGCCGTCGCGGGAGTGGCGGCGGATGGACGGCTCGGTCTCGGAGGAGATCAGACGGGTGCCGTCACCGCCCACGACCAGCCCCTCGGAGTCGAGCGCGGCACCGTTCTCGTCGGCGAGCGGGACCACCGACTCCGGCCGGAGGGTCCGCGCGTCCAGGACGAAGAGGGAGGAGCGGTCCGACAGGGCGGCGAGGGAGCCGTCCCGGTCCATCGCGAGCCCGGAGAGGTTTGCGACGAAGGTGCCTTCGTACGTCGTCTTGTCGAGCGCGTCGGAGAAGCGGTCGATGGCGACGGCGGGTGAACAGGCTTGGCCGCCGGTCGAGTTGGCGTCGGGGGGGGGGCGGGGGGGCGCCGCCCCCGGGGGGCC
>NZ_JBHYKH010000301.1:0-9656 GCF_042741275.1 Streptomyces sp. NPDC058964 | reverse complement strand
GACAGGTGGCCGCCGCCAGGCCGGCGGTGAGCGTGGCGAGTACGGTTCTCAGGCGCATGGGCGTCGCCTTAGGGCGGCCCGATGACGGGCGGGAGACCGCCTCGTGAAGCGTCAGCCCTGCGGCGGCACCGCCACGTACGCCTCGCTCGGCGCGCTGGTCGGGGTGTAGCGCGCGGCGGTGGTCGTCGTCGGGACCAGGTCCTTGTGGATGGCCTTGGCGACGTTCTGGATGGTGGTGACGCCGTAGTCCATGGTGCTGTTGTCCTGCGTCAGCACCGTGATCATGTAGTCGTGGCCGGCGCCGTTGAAGGTGCCCAGGCTGTGCACCCGCCAGCCGTGCGTGGAGCGCTGCAGCCAGCCGTTCTTGACGTGCACGGCGACCGAGGAGGGCGCCCCGGCGGGCGTACCCCAGCGCTGCGACGAGATGACCTTGCCCATCAGCTTCAGGATGTAGGCACGGGAGTTGTCGCTCAGAACGGTGTTCTTGGCGGTGATCAGCTTGAGCAGCTTCTGCTCGTCGGTGACGTTCTCCTGGGTCAGCCCCCAGTAGCCGTCCGCGCCGGGCGTGGTCTTCGTCATGCCGGCGGCGGCCAGGAAGCCCTTGACCTTCGTCACGCCCAGCTGCTTCCACAGCTTGCTGGTCGCGTCGTTGTCCGACTTGGTGATCATGGCCGTGGCGAGCGACTGCTCGGTGCTCGTCAGATACCGGTTGTGCTTCTTCGCGTCCCACAGCAGCGTGGCGAGGACGGTGACCTTGACCGTGCTGGCCGAGTCGTAGGCGGTGGTGGCCCGCAGGGTGCAGGTCGTCTTGGTGGAACGGTCGTACAGACCGACCGCCACCGTGCCCTTGCGGTTCGCGAGCGCCGCGGTGATGTCCTTCTTCAGCTTGTCGGCCAGGCCCGCCTTGGCGGAGGTGCAGCTGACCGTGGGCGTCGTCGCGGCGGCCGGTGATGCGGCGGCGATGCCCGAGATGAGCGCCGCGGCGCCGACGCCGGCCGTCAGCACCCTGGCTCGTCTGGATATCCGGTGAGTCATACCCGTGTTGACTCACACGTTCGCCCGAATGGTTGTACGTACGGACTGTGTTGTTGGGCAAAGCCTTTGCAAGCCGTCACCGCTTCCTGCGCGTTTCGGGCGGTATGGGCGGCGGGCCCCGGCGGGGGCAGCGGCCTCGGCTCCGGAGGGACGACGTGGGTGACGAGGCACGGCACGGCGGTGAAGGGGAGCGCGTACGCCGAGAGCACGACCCCGAGCTCGGGATTCCCGGCCGCCGGTTCCACCTCACGGACCAGCCGGTCGACGCCGTACCGCCCGAACCCGCCGGACGCCGGCCGACTCCCCGAAGCGGATGTGCGCGCTCCCATGGCCCCCGGCGATGCCCCGCGCCCGGTCGCACGGATCATGGAGCGTGCGGAGCGGCACGGTGAACGGGGAGGAACACGTGGGCCACCGTCTGGAGATGAGCACCGGCGACATGCGGGGTGTGGTGAGGCTGCTCACCACCCTGGAGCGGTCGCCGGAGCAGGAGCGGCGGCTCGCGGTCGTGCGGGACCGGTGCGCGCTGGCCGACGCGCGGTTCTGGGAGCGCGGGATCGGCCTGGAGGTGTCCGTCGGACGGGCGCTGGAGGAGCTGATCGAGGGGGTGCCCAGCGTGGCGGCCGGGCCCGCGTACACCTACGCCTTCCGCGAGGCCGTCGCGTGCCACTTCTCCCACACCACCGACCTCGGCGAGTGGCCGGGGCCCTCGTCGTTCCACGAACTGGACGGCGAACTGACCCGGCACGGTGTCCCGGCCGAACTCCTGCCGGGCTCCTTCCTGTTCAGCGGGCCTCCGCTGCGGCTGCCGCATCCGGGTGACGCCGGTCCGCGGATAGGTGTGCTGCCCGCCCCTCGGGCTGGTGCGCTGACCGAGGCGTACGAGTCCGTGCTGGACCGACTCCGACCCGAACACCGGGCCACCGCACGGCAGTTCGCGGGCATCATGCGGTTCGAGGCGGCCGAGTGGGAGAGCGCGCGCAAGCTCGGACAGACCCCGGACACGATCTTCTTCTGGTTCTCTTGAACTACTAGTTCGCCCACACCGGTGAAGTCGATCTTCATTCCGGGCATGTCGTAGCACCGGGCCAGGAGCATGGGCGGCACCTCGGCAGTTCCGCCGAAGTGTCCCAACTCCCTTTTCTGGAGCGCCCAGTGAAGCTTCGCTCGTGGTCCCTCGCCGCCGCCCTCGCCCTGACCGCCCTCGTGCTGCCCGCCCAGAGCGCCGCCGCACGCCCCGCGGCCCCCTCCTGTCCCGACGGATCGGTCTGCTTCTGGAGCGGCGAGGGCTTCGGCGGCGACTACTGGGAGTGGACGGCACACAGCGGTTACCGCGACATGCCGCCCAACCTCCACGACAACGTCGGCTCCTTCGTCGCGAGCACCCGCGCCTGCTTCGTCAACTGGGACCCGGTCGAGAAGCGGGACGTGTTCAACGGCGACTGGCGCTCCCAGTACTACGGCGACTTCGGGGGCCGTATCGACGGCGTAGGACCCGGCGCCTGCTGACGGAGGCCGCTCAGCCCAGGTGCGTCGGCGCGAACATCCGCAGCACCGCCGGGAGCACGACCACCGACGGTCCGGGCGTCGCCAGCGCCTTCGCCAGGTCCTCCTCCAGCGTCCCCGGGGTCGTCCGCACTCCGGGGACCCCGAAGGACTCGGCGAGCGCCACGTAGTCCGGACGGGTCAGCTCCGTCGCCGTCGCCTCGCCGAAGGTGTCGGTCATGTACTCGCGCAGGATGCCGTAGCCGCCGTCGTCGACGATCAGCCAGGTGACCGGCAGGTCGTACTGCTTCGCCGTCGCCAGCTCGGCGATCGAGTACAGCGCGCCGCCGTCACCCGACACCGCCAGCACGGGGCGCGTGGGGTCGGCGGCGGCCGCGCCGAGCGCCGCGGGGTAGCCGTAGCCGAGGCCGCCGGCGCCCTGGGCGGAGTGCATGGTGTTCACGCCGCGCGGGTCGAAGGCCGACCACGCCCAGTACGCCAGGATCGTCATGTCCCAGAAGGACGGTGAGCCGTCGGGCAGCGCCCGGCGCACCGACGCCAGCACGTCCTGCTCCAGGGTGAGTTCCTGGGACGCGATCCGCTCCGAGACACGGGAGAGCAGCTCCCGTACCCGCTCGGGGGCGGTGGTGTCGGTGCGCTCCTCCACCGTCTCCAGCAGCGCCTGCAGTGCGAGCCGCGCGTCCGCGTGGATGCCCAGGGCCGGGTGGTTGGCCTCCAGCTTGCCGAGGTCCGCCTCGATCTGGATCACCCGGCCGCGGGGCTCGAACGTGTGGTAGTTCGAGGAGAGTTCGCCGAGGCCCGAGCCGACGACGAGGAGTACGTCCGCGTCCTCCAGGAAGTCCGTCGTGTGGCGGTCCTCCAGCCAGGACTGGAGGGACAGCGGGTGCGTCCAGGGGAAGGCGCCCTTGCCGCCGAAGGTGGTGACGACCGGGGCGTCGAGCAGCTCGGCGAGCTGCCTCAGCTTTCCGGAGGCGTCCGCCCGCACCACTCCCCCGCCCGCGATGATCGCGGGACGGGCGGCTCGGGAGAGCAGGTCGGCGGCCACGGCGGTCAGTTCGGGGCGCGGAGCCGGCTCGTCCGGGGTCACGTCGACGGGCGTCACGACCGGCAGCGTGGTCTGCGCCAGCAGCACGTCCTGCGGGATCTCCACCCACACCGGTCCGTGCGGGGCCGTGAGCGCCGACTTCCAGGCCGCCGCGACGGCGGACGGGATCTGGGACTGGGTGCGGACCGTGTGGACCGACTTGACCACGCCCCGGAACGAGGCCGCCTGGTCCGGGAGTTCGTGCAGATAGCCGTGGCGGCCGCCGCCCAGACCGGCGGTGGGGATCTGGCTGCTGATGGCAAGGACGGGGGCGCTGGCCGCCGCCGCCTCCTGGAGCGCGGCCAGGGAGGTGAGGGCTCCCGGGCCGGTCGACAGCAGCAGCGGAGCGGCCTCGCCGGTGATCCGGCCGTAGGCGTCCGCGGCGAAACCGGCGTTGTTCTCCACGCGCAGTCCCACATAGCGCAGGTCCGAGCGGCGCAGCGCGTCGAACATGCCGAGGGCGTGCTGGCCGGGCAGACCGAAGACGGTCGTCGCGCCCAGCCCGGCCAGGGTCTCCACGACCAGGTCTCCGCCGTTGCGGCCGGTGGGAGGGTTCAGCGCGGCCTCCGTCTGCGCGGACGTCGGGCGGAGTACCAGGTCGTGGTCGTGGGTCACTTGGTCTCGGTCTCCTCGGGAATCAGGAGGTGCGGGAATCAGGAGGTGCGGGCCGCCGCGATCTGGCGGCTCATGATGGTGGTCAGTTCGTACGCCGTGTGCGAGGCCGCCACCGACGTGATCTCCGCATGGTCGTACGCGGGGGCCACCTCGACGACGTCCGCCGACACCAGGTTGCACGAGGCCAGCCCGCGCAGGATCTCCAGCAGTTCGCGGGACGTCATGCCGCCGGCCTCGGGGGTGCCGGTGCCGGGCGCGTGCGCCGGGTCCAGGCAGTCGATGTCGATGGAGATGTACAGCGGGCGGTCGCCGATGCGCTGGCGCAGCTGGTCGGCGACCTCGTCGGCGCCGCGGCGGTAGATGTCCGCGGAGGTGACGATGCCGAAGCCCATCTTCTCGTCGTCGGTGAGGTCCTGCTTGCCGTACAGCGGGCCGCGGGTGCCGACGTGGGACAGCGCCTCGGTGTCGAGGATGCCCTCCTCGACCGCGCGGCGGAACGGGGTGCCGTGCGTGTACTCGGCGCCGAAGTAGGTGTCCCAGGTGTCGAGGTGGGCGTCGAAGTGGAGCAGGGCGACCGGGCCGTGCTTCTTCGCGACCGAGCGCAGCAGCGGGAGGGCGATGGTGTGGTCGCCGCCGAGGGTCATCAGGCGGGCGCCGGTCCCGAGCAGCTCGTCCGCGGCTGCCTCGACGGTCTCCACGGCCTCGTTGATGTTGAACGGGTTCACGGCGATGTCGCCGCCGTCGGCCACCTGGGCGAGCGCGAAGGGGGAGGCGTCCTGCGCCGGGTTGTAGGGGCGCAGCAGCCGGGACGCCTCGCGGATGGCGTTGCCGCCGAAGCGGGCGCCCGGCCGGTACGAGACGCCGGAGTCGAACGGCACGCCCACGACGGCGACGTCGGCGGTGCCGACCTCGTCGAGGCGGGGCAGCCGGGCGAAGGTCGCGGGACCGGCGTACCGCGGGATGCGGGAGGAGTCGACAGGGCCGCGGGGCGTCTCGTTGCTGCTCATCGTGAAATGCCTTCTTTCTTGCGCTTCGCCGCGCATGTACTGCTTTTCATACGACTCTACTGGTGAGCCGGGACCGGTTCGGACGCGAGTTCGGGGTTCCGCCCGGCCAGACGGTCGCGCCAGGTGGCGAGGACGGCCGCGTCGGTGGGCTTCGTCGCCAGGGAGACGGCGACGTAGGCGACGAGGGAGGCCAGCAGGCCGTAGTAGACGGGCTCGTTGGCGAGGATGCCGTATCCGGCCATCAGGCCGATGACCGCGAGGCCGCCGACGATCACTGAGGCAAGGGCGCCCTGGACGGTACCGCGCTTCCACAGCAGACCGCCGAGTATGGGGACGAGCAGGCCGCCGACCAGGAGGTTGTAGGCGACCGTCAGGGCCTCCACGACGTTGTTCAGCGCGATCGCCGTGCCGATCACCCCGATGCCCATGATCAGGATGAACACCCGGTTGCCCCTGACCTCGTCGTGCTCCTCGCCGGAGGGCCTCACCACGCCCCGCAGCCGCGACCATATGTCGTTGTTCGCGACGGTGGCGCAGGCGATCAGGGCGCCCGAGGACGTGGACATCACGGCGGCCAGGGCGGCCGCCAGCACGAGCCCGCGGACGCCGGTGGGGAGCTCGTCCTTGACGATGGTCGCGAAGGCGTCGTCCGGGCTGCCGAGCTTGGGGTAGAGGACCTTGGCGGCGGTGCCGATGACGGCGCCGGCCAGGGCGTACGCCAGGCAGTAGGTACCCGCGACCGTGCCGCCCCACCTGGCCGTCCGGTCGCTGCGGGCGGTGAACACGCGCTGCCAGATGTCCTGCCCGATGAGCATGCCGAACGTGTAGATCAGTACGTAGGTGAAGATCGTCTCGCCGCCGATGCCCAGCGGGTCGAAGTACCCGGTGGGCAGCTTGGCCTTCATCTCGGAGAAGCCGCCCGCCTTGACGACCGCGATCGGCAGGAGCAGGAGCAGCACACCGATCGTCTTGACCACGAACTGCACCATGTCGGTGAGGGTGATCGACCACATGCCGCCGAGCGTGGAGTAGGCGACGACGATCGAACCGCCGAGGATGATCGCGACGGTCCGGTTCATGTCGAAGAGGACGTCGAAGATCGTGGCGTACGCGATGGTGGAGGTGACCGCGAGCATCAGGGTGTACGCCCACATGACGACACCGGAGATCACGCCCGCACGGCCGCCGTAGCGCAGGTCCAGCATCTCGGAGACGGTGTAGACCTTGAGGCGGGCGATACGGGCGGAGAAGAAGACGGAGAGGGCCAGCAGGCCGAGGCCGATGGTGAAGACCATCCAGGCGCCCGAGAGGCCGTACTGGTAGCCGAGGCCGACGCCGCCGATGGTGGAGGCGCCGCCGAGGACGATCGCGGCCATGGTGCCGGAGTACATGGCCGGCCCGAGGCGGCGCCCGGCCACCAGGAACTCGCTCTTGGACTTGGCGCGGCGCATGCCCCACCAGCCCATGGCCAGCATGCCGGCCAGATAGACGACGATCACTGTGTAGTCGACGGCCATGCGGGGCCCTCCTTCGCGCACTGATCGGTGGCGTGTCGTGCAGAGACGTATGGGTCTGCCGGACAGGCAGGAGACATCGGCAGCGGCTCGCGGGGACATCCGCCCGTACCCGCGGCTGCCGGTCCGCTCCAGACACTAGGTGGCCGGAAAGAGACTGCGAAGTGTACGTTTCATCCATTCGAACGGAACGGGATGGAGGGAACGCACATCATGCCGGACACATACGCACCAGCGGTCCCACCCACCCCACCAGTCCCACTGGCCGCCCTGCTGGCGCGCGAGGACCTGGCGCTGCGGCAGATCGCCGGGCCCGCCGGCACCGGCATCGTGATCCACTGGGCCCACACCTCGGAGATGGCCGACCCGTACCCGTACCTGCTCGGCGGCGAGCTGCTGCTGAGCGCGGGGGTCCACGTCCCGCAGGCGGCGGGCCCGGACTACTTCGACGACTACGTCTCACGGATCGTGGCGGCGGGCGGGGCGGCCCTCGGCTTCGGGCTCGCCCCGGTCCACGACACGGTTCCGCGCGCCCTGGTGGCCGCCTGTGACGCCCACGGCCTGCCTCTGCTGGAAGTCCCGCCGCAGACCACGTTCTCCGGCGTGGCCCGCGCGGTCTGGCAGCTCATGGCGCAGGCCCGGCTGGCCGAGCTGCGCCGGGTGACCGAGGCCCAGCAGGGCCTGGCCGCGGCGGCCTCACGACCCGACCCGGTCCCCTCGGTGCTGCGTCAGCTGGCCCAGCGCCTCGGCGGCCGGGCGGTGCTGTACGGACCGGACGGGACGGAGATCGCGGGGGCGGGCCGGGAGCCCGAGGAGCGGGTGTGCGGGGCGCTGGAGGAACTGGCCGGGGTGGTACGGCCGACGCCCGCCGAGACCCTGCCGTCGGGCACGGAGACGGGCACGGCACGGCCGGCGCCCCCCGAGGCACGGCGGTCCGGCACGGAGGCGACCCGGCCGGACGATTTCGCCCCGCCGGCGCGTCCGGGCTCCGCCGACGCCCGCGCCGCCGCAGGGCGTCCCTCCCCCTCCTCCGCCACCGACACCCTGGCCGGCCACCATCTCGCCGCCTACGCCCTCGGTACCGGACGGGGCTTCGTGCTCGGCGTCGCCACCGTGCACCGGGAACCCGGGGACCACACCATCGCCTCCGTCGCCGCCGTCCTGCTCACCCTGCTGACCGGGGAGCACCAGAGCGGAGCCGGTGCCGGGCGGTCCTCGGCGCTCGTGCGGATGCTGCTGGGGGCGTCGCCTCGGGACGTGGCTCCGCTGGTGGGGGGCGAGCGCTGGGTCGTCGTGCACGCCCGGCCGGACGCGCAGGCGCCGGACGCGATGGCCGCCTCCGCGCTGGGCGCCGCCCTGGGCTCGGCGCTGGTGGACCTCGCGCGTGACGCCGTACGGGTCCTCGTGCCGGCCGACCGTTCACCGGCCGCGCAGCCCGGCTGGACCCTCGGTGTCAGCGCCGCCGTCGGCCCGCACGAGTGGCCGTCCGCCGACACCCAGGCGGCCCGTGCCCTGGCCCGCGCCCGGGCCACCCGCACCGCGCTCGTCCGGCACGGCTCGCGCCCCGGACTCGACGACCTGGTGCCGGGCGAGGAGGCGGCGGCGCACGCCCGCACCGTCCTCGCGCCGGTCGCCGCCAACGCGGCGCTCACCGAGACCCTGCGCGCCTGGCTCTCCCTGCACGGAAGTTGGGACCGCACCTCGGTGGCCCTGGCGGTGCACCGCAACACCGTGCGGCAGCGGATCGCCCGTTGCGCCGCGCTGCTGGACGCGGACCTCGACGATCCCGATGTGCGCATGGAGTTGTGGTTCGCGCTGAAACATCTGTGAGTGACCCACGTCCCAGCGCGCGATACGCAGGGCGGCCGCACAGCGGGCTGCCTCACAATGGGAGACATGCCGATACCCGGGACACCCAGCCGCGCCGAGCTCGTCGACCACCTTGTGAGGACCCGAATAGCGGGCGACGTCGCCACCCCCCGCGAGAACAACCTCAACCACTACCGCAGGCTGGCGAACGGCGAACGCAACTGGTGGCTCGGGCTGGAACTCGGGGACCGCTGGCGGGACGAGCAGGACGTGCTCGCGGTGATGGCCGAGAAGGCCGGGGTGAACGACGACCCGGAGTACCGCTACGGCCAGGACACCATCGACCCCGAGCTGACCGTCGACGCCCTGGACCGGCTGGCGGGGCGGCTGCGCAAGGCGGCCGAGGGGCAGCAGCGGGTGCTGTTCGCCACCGGTCACCCGGGCGGTCTGCTGGACGTGCACCGGGCCACGGCGGCCGCGCTGCGCGCCGCGGGCTGCGAGATCGTGGTCATCCCGGACGGGCTGCAGACGGAGGAGGGTTACGTCATGCAGTTCGCCGACGTGGCGGTGCTCGAGCACGGCGCCACGCTGTGGCACACCCACTCCGGTGAGCCGATGCGGGCCATTCTCACGGGACTTGAGCGCGAGGGCCGCCCGCTGCCCGACCTGGTCGTCGCCGACCACGGCTGGGCCGGGTACGCCGGTCAGGCCGGCCTCGACTCGGTGGGTTACGCGGACAGCAACGACCCCGCCCTGTTCCTCGCCGAGTCGGAGGGCGTCCTGCAGGTGGTGGTGCCGCTCGACGACCATGTGCCCAGCCCGCGGTACTACGACCCGATGACGGCGTACCTGCTGGCGGAAGCGGGCCTGACGCAAGCCGTCTGACCAGGGATCACGGCCGAAGGCCCTGAACCACCGCGGCGTGCGGCCCCCTTGAGGGAGCCGCACGCCGTGCCTTCCGTGCGTTCGGATCAGCGACCTCAGTGGTTGCCACCACCGTTACCGCCGTGGTCACCACCGTTGCCGCCGTGGTCACCACCGTTGCCGCCGTGGTCACCACCGTTGCCGCCGTGGTCACCACCGTTG
>NZ_JBHYKH010000300.1:0-11079 GCF_042741275.1 Streptomyces sp. NPDC058964 | reverse complement strand
CGTTCACTCACTTGACGGGTATTTTTCACCGACATGAGTGGTTTACGACCCCCTGACGCCCGTCGACGGAACGTTCCGTCGACGGGCGCTGTCCACACACAGATACCCTTGACAGGTGACCGACGCCCAAGAGACCGCAGCAGACATGCCACTGCGCACCACCGGAGGCACTCCTCCGGACGACGGCGGATCTACTGCGGCGGCGCCGATCCCTTTGCTCGAACCGCGTGAGGGCATTCCGCCGGTGATCACCGACGGGGTCGCGCTGGCCGAGGTGATCGCCGCCTTCGCCGCGGGTTCCGGCCCCGTCGCCGTGGATGCCGAGCGCGCCTCCGGCTACCGCTACGGCCAGCGCGCATACCTGGTGCAGCTGCGCCGCGAGGGAGCCGGGAGCGCCCTGATCGACCCCGTCGCCTGTCCCGACCTGTCGGGCCTCGGAGAGGCCCTGACCGGCGTGGAATGGGTGCTGCACGCGGCCACCCAGGATCTGCCCTGCCTGCGCGAGATAGGCATGATGCCCGGCAGCCTCTTCGACACCGAGCTGGCCGGCCGGCTCGCCGGGTTCCCCCGGGTCGGCCTGGGCGCGATGGTCGAGGGCGTGCTCGGATACGTACTCGAGAAGGGGCACTCCGCCGTCGACTGGTCAACCCGGCCGCTGCCCGAGCCGTGGCTGCGGTACGCGGCCCTGGACGTCGAGCTGCTGGTCGACCTGCGGGACTCCCTGGAGAAGGAGCTGGACCGGCAGGGCAAGCTGGAGTGGGCCCGGCAGGAGTTCGACGCGATCGCGTCCGCCCCGCCGGCCGAGCCCCGCAAGGACCCCTGGCGGCGGACGTCCGGCATGCACAAGGTGCGCCGGCGGCGGCAGCTGGCCGTGGTGCGGGAGCTGTGGGAGACGCGGGACCGTATCGCCCAGCGGCGTGACGTCTCGCCCGGAAAGGTGCTCAGCGACACCGCGATCGTCGAGGCGGCGCTCTCCCTGCCGGCGAACGTGCACGCGCTCGCGGGGCTGAACGGGTTCGGGCACCGGACGGGACGGCGTCAGCTGGAGCAGTGGCAGGCCGCCGTCGACCGGGCCAAGGCCCTGCCGGACGCCCAGCTGCCTCAGCCGGGGCAGCCGGTCGCCGGACCGCCGCCGCCCCGGGCCTGGGCCGACAAGGACCCCGCGGCCGCGGCCCGGCTGTCCGCCGCTCGCGCGGCGGTCTCGGCGCTGGCCGAGCGGCTCAGCATGCCCCAGGAGAACCTGATCGCACCCGACACCGTGCGGCGCCTGTGCTGGGAGCCGCCGAAGTCCGTCGACACCGAGTCCGTGAGCGCCGCGCTCTCCGGGTACGGCGCGCGGCCGTGGCAGGTGGACCAGGTGACGCCGGTGCTCGTGGCGGCACTGACGGTCAAGGGCGACTAGGGCCCCGTCCTGCGGATCGCGCCGGACGGGCCCTGGCCTGCCTGGCCCCTCACCCGGTGGCTCCTCGCATGCGGTGGGGGCCACGGAGGCGGAGCAGGAACGTCGAGATCACGCCAAGATCCTGGGACGGCACGTCGAGCGGGCCGTCCGGGATTGCCAGGCGCTTCGCCGCCGTCCGCCGTCCCGCGCGACCCGGGACGGGATCTTCGCGGCGGCCCTGGAGCACATGCCGGGCGTACGACCAGGGGGCCCCGGCCCTGCGTGCCGGTGGTGACGGGCCGGGCACCCGCCGCCGGCCGCCGGGCTCACCGGGACGGGCCTCCGGGTCACCCGGACGTGTCCCCGCAGTCCGCCCGGGACGACTTCCAGCCGCCGGTTCACCCACCCGCATCCGTTACCGACTCCGGTGCCGGCCCGCAGGGCTCGACGCCGGGCCGGGGATGTGACGTTCGCCGCTCCCCGCGTCAGGGCTGTGCAGCTACGTTACCCACAAGTAGCATGTGCCTGAGCGCGCGCTCAGCGCTTGCGCATCGCAGCAGTGCCATCCCGCACCCTGGAGGAGAGCCATCGTGCCTCGTACCGTCAGGGATGTCGTCTTCGTCGACGGCGTCCGTACCCCGTTCGGCAAGGCGGGCCCGAAGGGCATCTACCACGAGACCCGCGCCGACGACCTCGTCGTGAAGGCGATCCGGGAGCTGCTGCGCCGCAACCCCGGCCTCGACCCGAAGAAGATCGACGAGGTCGCCATCGCCGCGACCACGCAGATCGGCGACCAGGGCCTGACCCTCGGCCGCACCGCCGGCATCCTCGCGGGCCTCCCGCAGTCCGTGCCCGGCTACTCGATCGACCGCATGTGCGCCGGCGCCCTGACCGCCGTGACGACCACCGCCGGTTCGATCGCCTTCGGCGCCTACGACGCCGTCATCGCCGGTGGCGTGGAGCACATGGGCCGCCACCCGATGGGCGAGGGCGTGGACCCGAACCCGCGCTTCGTCAGCGAGAAGCTGGTCGACGAGTCCGCCCTGTTCATGGGCATGACCGCGGAGAACCTGCACGACCGCTACCCGCAGATCACCAAGCAGCGCGCCGACGAGTACGCGGTGCGCTCGCAGGAGAAGGCCGCCAAGGCGTACGCCAACGGCAAGATCCAGCAGGACCTGGTGCCGATCTCGGTGCGCCGCACCAACCCCGAGGCCGGCGAGACCGGCTGGGGCCTGGTCACCGCCGACGAGCCGATGCGTCCGGGCACCACCCTGGAGAACCTGCAGGGCCTCAAGACGCCGTTCCGCGTCCACGGCCGGGTCACCGCGGGCAACGCGGCCGGTCTGAACGACGGTGCGACCGCGTCGATCATCGCGAGCGAGGACTTCGCCCGCGAGAACAACCTGCCGGTCAAGATGCGCCTGGTCTCCTACTCCTTCGCGGGAGTCGAGCCCGAGGTCATGGGCTACGGACCGATCCCGGCGACGGAGAAGGCCCTCGCCCAGGCGGGGCTCAGCATCTCCGACATCGGCCTGTTCGAGATCAACGAGGCCTTCGCCGTCCAGGTGCTGGCCTTCCTCGACCACTACGGCATCGCCGACGACGACGAGCGCGTCAACCAGTACGGCGGCGCCATCGCCTTCGGCCACCCGCTGGCCTCCTCCGGCGTCCGCCTGATGACGCAGCTGGCCCGCCAGTTCGAGGAGCACCCGAACGTCCGCTACGGCCTGAACACCATGTGCGTCGGCTTCGGCATGGGCGCGACGGTCATCTGGGAGAACCCGCACTTCGAGGGGGACAAGTGAGCACCACCGCTGAGCTTCTGAAGGGTGCGGCCGAGCTGTTCCCCGACGAGGTCGTCACGTCCGCGCACGTACGCCACCTCGACCTGCCGTTCGGCGCGGGGCGCTTCGCGCTCATCACGCTGGACAACGGCTTCGACCACACCAAGCCGACCACCTTCGGTCCGGCCTCGCTGGCGAACCTCAACACCGCGATCGACCAGGTCGAGGCGGAGGCCGCGGCCGGCGACATCGTCGGCGTCGGCATCACCGGCAAGCCGTTCATCTTCGCGGTCGGCGCCGACCTCAAGGGCGTCGAGCTGCTGAAGAAGCACGAGGACGCGCTGGCCATCGGCAAGGGCGGCCACGAGGTCTTCAAGCGCCTCGCGGGCCTCGCGGTCCCGACCTTCGCCTACTACAACGGCGCGGCCATGGGCGGCGGCGTCGAGGTCGGCCTGCACTGCTCCTACCGGACCGTCTCCAAGGCGATCCCGGCGTTCTCCCTCCCCGAGGTCTTCCTGGGCCTGGTCCCCGGCTGGGGCGGCTGCACCCTGCTGCCGAACCTCATCGGCGCCGACAAGGCCGTCTCGGTGATCATCGAGAACAGCCTGAACCAGAACAAGCAGCTCAAGGGCCGGCAGGTCTTCGACCTCGGCATCGCCGACGCCATCTTCGAGGGCGCCGACTTCCTGGAGCAGTCGCTGATCTGGACGGCGAACGTCCTCAAGGGCGACATCCAGGTCGAGCGCCCGGTGATCGACCGCGGCGAGGGCTGGGACCAGGCCGTCGCCAAGGGCCGCTCCATCGCCGACTCCAAGGTGCACGGCGCGGCCCCGGCCGCCTACCGCGCCCTCGACATCATCGCGGCCGCCAAGAACGGCGACCTGCAGCAGGGTTACGACGCCGAGGACAAGGCGCTCGCCGACCTGATCATGGGTGGCGAACTGCGCTCCGGCATCTACGCGTTCAACCTGGTGCAGAAGCGCGGCAAGCGCCCGGCCGGTGCCCCGGACAAGAACCTGGCCCGTCCGGTCACCAAGGTCGGCGTGGTCGGCGCGGGCCTGATGGCCAGCCAGCTCGCCCTCCTCTTCCTGCGTCGCCTGGAGGTCCCGGTCGTCCTCACGGACATCGACCAGGAGCGCGTCGACAAGGGTGTGGGCTACGTCCACGCCGAGATCGAGAAGCTGCTCGGCAAGGGCCGGATCAACCAGGACAAGGCCAACCGCCTCAAGGCGCTGGTCACCGGTGTCCTGGACAAGGCCGAGGGCTTCGCGGACGCCGACTTCATCATCGAGGCGGTCTTCGAGGAGATCGGCGTCAAGCAGCAGGTGTTCGCGGAGGTCGAGGCGGTCGCCCCGGCGCACGCGATCCTCGCCACCAACACCTCCTCCCTCTCCGTGACGGAGATGGCGTCGAAGCTGAAGAACCCCGAGCGGGTCGTGGGCTTCCACTTCTTCAACCCGGTCGCGATCCTCCCGCTGCTGGAGATCGTCCGGGGCGAGAAGACCGACGACGCCTCCCTGGCCACCGCCTTCGCGGTCGCCAAGAAGCTGAAGAAGACCGCGGTCCTCACCAAGGACGCCCCGGCGTTCGTGGTGAACCGCATCCTGACCCGCTTCATGGGCGAGATCCAGAACGTCATCGACGAGGGCACCCCGGTCGAGGTCGCCGAGAAGGCCATCGAGCCCCTGGGCCTGCCGATGTCCCCGCTGGTCCTGCTGGAGCTGGTCGGACCGGCGATCGGTCTGCACGTCTCGGAGACCCTCAACCGGGCCTTCCCGGACCGCTTCAAGGTCTCCCCGAACCTCGCGGCCGTCGTCAAGGCGGGCAAGCGCGGCTTCTACGTCTACGACAGCGGCAAGCCGGAGCTGGACCCGGAGGTCGCCGCGCTGCTGAAGCAGGGCGATGTCGTCCTGACCGAGGAGCAGGTCCGCGCCCGCGTCCTGGACGCGGTGGCCCAGGAGATCGGTCTGATGCTCGACGAGGGCGTCGTGGCCGAGGCCCAGGACATCGACCTCTGCCTGATCACCGGCGCCGGCTGGCCCTTCCACCTGGGCGGCATCACGCCGTACCTGGACCGCGAGGGCGTCTCGGAGCGCGTGAACGGCAAGAAGTTCCTGGCTCCGGGCGTGGCGAGCGTCCCGGCGTAACCGGATCCGCGGCGTTCCGTACGGACGTACGATGCCCGGCGCACCCGAGTGGTGCGCCGGGCATCGGCGTTTCAGGAGGCGGACGGACGGGCGTCCTCGACATGGACGACGTGCAGTTCCCTGCCGTCCTCGTCGCGCTTGGACCGTCCGTGGATCCCGACGGCAAGGTGCGAGGGATCATCGGACTCGTCGAGGGCGACGAAGGTGACGACGTCCGGATGATGGCCCGTCACCAGCCAGCCCTCGCCGTTCTTGAGTTCGAGCACACGGAAGTCGCCGGCCGGGCCGCCCACGTGCACGGGCCCGAACTCCCGCAGGATGTCGGTCGCCCGTTCGTCCAGCGGTCCCTCGGGCTCCTCGAGCACCACACAGGTGCCGTGCTCGAAGAGCACCCACGATTTTCCGGAGTCGGTCAGAAGACGACGCCATGCGTCGATGAGTGTCTCGGTGTCCACGGCGGCCATCATCGCGCACTCAGACCGTGCGCCATGCCTCCAGTGCCAGCCCCGGCTCGTCCTTGCGGCGGGTCACCAGCAGTTGCCCGGTCGACGGGGACAACGTTGCCGCCACCACGCGTTCGTCCTCGTCCACCGCGAGGGACACCACGGCGTCCAGCGGGAGTCGGGGACCCGACTCGGTCCACCAGGCGCCCGCCGCCTCGTCCTCCGTCGGATACGCGGCGAAGGCCACCCGGCCGCTCGACGAGCGCTGCGCCAGGAGGGTGCAGTCGTGGCCGTCGAGTTCGCAGCGGACCGCCGCGACCGGGCCGGGACCGGCCGAGGCCAGCAGCGCGACCGGCTTGCCGCCGGGGCGCCAGGCGCAGATGTCGCCCGTGTCGTCGGTGTAGAAGAGGGTGGTGCTGTCGGGGGACGTGGCGAGGGCGTGGAGGGTGCCGGGCCGGGCGGGGGCCTCCAGCGCCTCCTCCAGCACCGGATCGGCGCCCGGCTCCTCCTGACGCCAGTGCAGGACGGCTCCGGGGACGGCCGCGTACAGCTCGACCCTGCCCGACTCCCCCGTCACCGCGGCCGGTTCCTCCTGGACGCCCCGGCCCTTGAGGTCCCGCCAGGGGTGCCAGCCGCCCTTCTCCTTCTGGGCGAGCATGCTCACCCCGCCGCCCGCGTTGCGCACGAAGACATGGGCGCGGCCCTGCGCGTCGACGACGACCGCCGGAGTCCCGGTGCGGTCGCCCTTCTTGTCGGGGTGGCCTACCGGCTGCCAGTCCAGGGCGGCGAGGTGGGGCCGGAAGTGGGTGGAGTGCACCAGGCCCGACTCGCCTGCCGACGTGGGCCGCCAGGCGATCAGATGGGCGTAGCCGTCGACGCCCTGACCGACGGAGAGACCGGGGTGCAGCTTCTGGGTGCCGCCCACCGCGCGCGGAGCGTCCCAGGGGCCGCCGGGTCCGCGCTCGGCCCGGCACAGGACGCCTTGGTCCGACTGCAGATAGACACCGAGCCGGCCGTCGCGGCCGCGTATGAGCCAGTCGCCGTTCACCGTTTCACTTTATGCCGGACGGACGGGTGGACGCGGCCCGCCCCCGGTCGCGCGGCCGCGCAGGAAATGTTCGGCACACGGGGCCGTGGGACCCTTGGCGCATGGACGAGGATGCCCCCCTGCTCGTGATCGTCGACGCCGCGAACGTCGTCGGGTCGGTGCCCGACGGATGGTGGCGGGACCGGAAGGGGGCCACCGAACGGCTGCGGGACCGGCTGGCCGCGGAAGGGCTGCCCGGCCATCCGAGTCCCGTGGAGATCGTGCTCGTCGTCGAGGGCGCGGCGCGCGGGGTGGAGTCCGCGCCGGGCGTACGGGTGGAGACGGCGGCGGGCAGCGGCGACGACCGCATCGCCGAACTCGTCGAGGAGAATCACGGCCGCCCCTGCCTGGTCATCACGGCCGACCGGGAACTGCGGCGCAGGGTGACGGAATTGGACGCGGAGGTGACCGGGCCACGGGCGGTCCTCGGGGGACGCCCCTAGGTGTGTTGTCCCGGCACGACAATCCTGGGCCACTGCCACGGACGCCCACGAGACCCCTCCCCGAAATGGTCCGGACGTTTACCCCAGGAACGGCCCATACAGGTGGGCCGTCCCGCGCCTAGGGTCGACAACCGCCTGCAGCCCACGTAGCTCGCAGGCCTGGTGTGGGGTCGTGCGGTCGGCCTCCCGTAGGTCGCTCACGCGGCGATCCGGCCCGCCCCCGCATGGCAGCCGGCATCGCCATCTGCTGCTCCGGCGGTTCTCCATGGGCCGGCCACCGACGCGAGAGCCCGTGTTCCGGCACGGCCGGCCGGCCGGCGGTTCGACCGGTGACGACAGCGGGGCCGCGGCTCCCGCGTCCGCCCGCCCCGCCCCGCGGCCCTCACCGTGCGAGCCGGCCTCCTAGGTCCTGTCGTCCCCTCCGCGTCGTTCCGCCCGAAGGGCCCGGCGGCGTCATGGAGGTCCCCCTGCTCGAGCGAAGCCGATGGTTCGGGGGAGCGTGCTCCCGGCCTGCCCGGCCGTGCCCGGCCTGGGTCCTCGTACTCGATGTACTTGGGCCTGCACGGCTTCGCGGGGCAGGAGGGATCTGACGGCAGGACCTGGGACCCGGTCGCGTGGCACGCGCGCGTACAGCACCGCCCCGTCCACCTCCGCCACCTGCTCGTACCGTGCCGTCAGCAGCCGGCGCAGGCCCGGTACGTGGTCCGGGGCGTACGGCTTGCCCCGGGAGTCGTCGACCACCAGGGCCGGGGCGTGGGCGATCATCTCCGCGCGGAAGACGGGCCAGGTGCCCTCGACGGCGTACTTCTCGCCGACCCGGGGGCCGTCGCGGCCGCCGCTGTAGTTGGTGAGGAAGCCGGCGGTGAGATAGCGGCTGGCCGGGGTGCGGGCGCAGAGCCAGTACGTCTCCGGGTGTATGCCCCAGACGAGGATCCGGTCGGTCTGTGCCGTGCGGTGGGCCACGGCGGACGCGAGGCGCTGGGCGTGGGTGAGTTCGGGGCGGGGGGCCAGCAGGCCCCAGGCCAGGAAGAGCGCACAGCAGCAGGCCGAGGTGAGGACGGCGGACGTGAGCCGCACCCGGGGCAGGACCTGCAGCGCGGCCGTGGCCAGCAGGGCGAGCGGCGGGATGAGCTGCAGGTAGTAGTGACCGAAGAAGTGGAAGCCGGCGGTGACGGCCAGGGCGGAGGAGGCCAGCCACAGCCACAGGTCTCCCGCTCCCGTGCGGGCCACGCGCAGCACCCGTACCACCGGCGGGATCAGGCCCGCGCAGGCCACGGCCAGGATCGCCGTGTTGGCCAGCCCCCTGAACAGGACGTGGAGCTCGGAGCCGGTGAAGGCGGCGTACGCGCCCGAGCCGGTGACCGTCCAGAAGACGAAGCCGGCCGGATCCGTGACCAGAGCCGCGCACAGCACCGGCACGGCCGTGCCGGCGGCCAGCCGCAGCACGGCCGGGCGCGGTGCGCCGTGCCGGTACGCCAGCCACACCACCGGCACCAGCACCGCCCCGCCGGTCTGCTTGGTGAGGAGCGCGCCGGCGACCGCCACCCCCGCCGCTCCCCAGCGGCGGCGGTCCGCGCACCACAGCGCGGCGGCGGTGGACGGCAGCATGAACACCTCGAAGGTGGCGGCCTGCGCGTCCTCGGGGTTGAGCCCCACGGAGACCAGCAGATACAGCACCCCGGCCGTGCGGCCGGCGGTGCCGCCCCACCGGCGCCGGGCGAGCGAGGCCAGCAGGACGGCGGTGAGGAGCTGGGCGAGGACCGCGAGGACGCGGACCGGGGTGAGCGAACCGGAGCCGCCCAGCGCGAACGCGGCCTGGTACAGCCACGGCACGAGCGGCGGCTTGCGGTCCACCACCGTCTCGTACAGCTGTCCGCCCTGCGCCAGTATCCGGGCCTGCACGGCGAGATAGCCCTCGTCCGGGTTCCACAGCGGCCGTGCGAAGGACGGTGCCCGGGTGACACAGGCCAGGGCCGCCAGGGCCGGCAGCAGACGCGTCCAGTACGCCTTCGGGGCGACTGCGGTACGTGACGGGGCGAGTGACGCGGCGGGCATGGTGAGCACGCTATCCGGCCCCGCGGTTCCCACCGAAGCAGGACATACCGGGCCGGGCGGCAAACGGTGCGGTCACCGTGCGTCCGCGTTCTTGCCGTTCCGTGCGAGACGGCTGTGCGAGCGGCCGTACAGGAAGTAGACGACGAAGCCGATGATCATCCAGACGGCGAACCGGAGCCAGGTCTCGGCGGGCAGGTTCAGCATCAGCCACAGGGTGGCCAGGACGGACAGGACCGGGACGAACGGCACCCACGGGGTGCGGAAGGCACGGTGCAGGTCGGGGCGGGTGCGGCGGAGGATGATCACGCCGAGCGCGACCACGACGAACGCGAACAGGGTGCCGATGTTCACCAGTTCGGCCAGCTCGCTCAGGCTCGTGAAACCCGCGATGATCGCGATGATCACGCCGAGCAGGATGGTCGGCCGGTGCGGAGTCCTGAAACGTGGGTGGACGACGGAGAAGAAGCGGGGCAGCAGCCCGTCGCGGCTCATCGCGAAGAACACCCGGGTCTGGCCGAGCAGCAGGATCATGCAGACCGTGGTCAGGCCGATGACGGCGCCGAAGCTGATCGCGCCCGCGTACCAGGGGTGGCCGGTGGCCTTGAAGGCATCGGCGAGCGGGGCGTCCACGGAGAGCCTGCTGTAGTGCTGCATTCCGGTGACGACGATGGACACCGCCACGTACAGCGCCGTGCAGACCAGCAGGGACCCGAGGATGCCGCGCGGCATGTCCCGCTGCGGGTTCTTCGTCTCCTCGGCCGCCGTGGCCACGACGTCGAAGCCGATGAAGGCGAAGAAGACGACGGAGGCGGCGGTGAAGATCCCCATCACGCCGAAGTTGGAGGGGGCCCAGCCGAACATCAGTTGCACGAGCGGGGCGCTGAGATTGCTCTCGGCGTGCACGGCCTGGGCCTTGGGGATGAAGGGCTGGTAGTTGGAGCCCTTGATGAAGAAGGCGCCGGCGACGATCACGATCAGTACGACAACCACTTTGATGGCGACGACCACTTCGGTGACCCGCGCGGACAGCTTCATGCCGATCACCAGAATGGCGGTGAGCACCAGGATCAGCGCGGCGGCGAGGATGTCGAAGCCGAAGCCGTGAGCCCCGTCCCGCCCGGCGAGGTAGTCCGGCAGATGCCAGCCCGCGTTGTCGAGGAGCGAGCGCATGTAGCCGGACCAGCCGACGGCGACCACCGCCGTACCGAGCGCGAACTCCAGGACCAGGTCCCAGCCGATGATCCAGGCGGGCAGTTCACCGAGGGAGGCGTACGAGAAGGTGTACGCGGATCCGGCCACCGGGACGGTGGAGGCGAACTCCGCGTAGCAGAGCGCGGCGAGGGCGCAGACCACGCCGGCCGCGACGAAGGCCAGGGAGACCGCGGGACCCGCGTTCTCCCTGGCGACCTTGCCGGTCAGGACGAAGATGCCGGTGCCGATGATGACACCGACGCCGAAGACGGTCAGATCCAGCGCGGACAAGGACTTCTTGAGCGCGTGCTCTGGCTCCTCGGTATCGAGGATGGACTGCTCCACCTTCTTCGTCCGGAAGAGGGTACTGCTCACGGGTACCTCCCGCGCTTGTCGGCCTCGACATGCCTCGACATGATCGAGAGGGGGCGTGGTACGTATGCCCCGGCGCGCGCCCATTCACGCAAATGGGCCGGGGTTATAGCCGCAGGGCGGGGTGGTAACCGGCCCCCACGAGCCCCCCCCGCGGCGGGCCGGCGCGGCGG
>NZ_JBHYKH010000299.1:9021-11107 GCF_042741275.1 Streptomyces sp. NPDC058964 | reverse complement strand
TCACCGCCCTTACCGCCGCAGGGAGTTCACGCCAGGCCTGCCACCAGGATCCCCCGCGATCGACCTCGCTCGAGCGGGGTGACCCCCAACCCGGGCCGAGCGGTACGACGGGCTCGGTCTGCCCCGGCTGCGGCAGGAAGAGGGAGAGGGACTGGTCGCGCCCGTGGGAGTGGAACGCGTGCAGGTCGGAGCCGGTGAAGGTGACCCGGACCAGAGACGGGCCGAGCCGCCTCGTCCGTACGACCTGAAGGGAGAAGAAGCGGAACGGGGCGGCCACGGCCGTCGTCATGCGGGCTCCTGGGCGTCGGAAAGGCTGAGGGTCAGGAAGGCTGAGGGTCAGGAAGGCTGAGGGTCGGGAAGGCCGGGGGTCGGGAAGGTCGGGGGTTCAGCTGACCTTCTCGGCCTTCTCCAGGGCCTCGGCGAGGTTGGTGAGCAGCGGCACGCACTTGTCGTACGACAGGATCGGCTCGGGGGAGCGGGCGATGACCTGACCGGCCTTGACCGCGGGCAGCTTCTTCCAGGTCGCCTTGGTGATGTCGGCGGGCTGTGTGGTCTGGGAGCGGTCGTCCATCATGATGATGTCGGCCTTGTACTTGTCGACGTTCTCCCAGCTCAGCGACTCGTACCAGCCGCCGCCCTGCTTCTTGGCGCTCTCCGGCGGCTCGACGAAGTTCACGCCGAGGGCCTTGAAGTACTCCAGGTCGATGGAGAGGTTGGTGCCGGAGACGTAGAAGAGCTCGGCGCTCGCGGAACCGGCCAGCACCTTGATACCGGGCCTGGCCCTGGCGGCCGCGCGCAGCCGGGCGGCCGCGCCCTCGAAGCGCTTCTTGGCGTCGGCGACCGCGACGGCCTTCAGGTCAGCGCCGAGCGAATCGGCGAGCGCCCACATGCGTTCCAGCGACGCGGTGAGCCGACGGTCGTAGACGGAGATGCCGAGGCTCGGGGCGAGCTTGGCGATCTGGTCCTTGGACTCGTCGGGGACGTACCAGAGGGTGCCGGCGGAGTCGAACATCGTGGAGACGAGCACGTCCGGTGCGAGCGCCGCGTACTTCTCGACGCTGAACTGGCCCCAGGTGTTGCCGAGGATCGTGACCTTGCTGATGTCCATGTCGCCGGCCTGGACGTCGGCCTTGCCGTCCTTGGTCTTCGTGGGGCCGAACACGCCCTTGACCGAGATGCCGTAGTCGTGGAGGGCGGCCGCGACACCGGTGAACGCGACGATGTTCGCCGGGACCTTGTCCAGCTTCACCGTCGTGCCGCGGTCGTCCCTGAAGGTCCAGGGGCCGGACCTGGCAGCCTCCGTGCCCTTGTCGGGGCCTGCGTCCTTGCCCTTGTCGTCGCCGCAGGCGGCGAGCGCGGCGCCGAGACCGAGGGCGCCGCCCGCGGCGAGCAGTCCGCGGCGAGTGAGGTGGGTGGCACGGGCATGGGACATGGATGCGACTGCCTTCGAACGGGGCGAGACGCCCGCCGGATAGTTGTTAGTTAGGTTAGCCTAACCTTCATTGTTGTCGAAGGGTGCAGGGCACGGGCGGGATGCGGTTCCACTCCCCTGCCTGTCTGCGGGTGCTGCGCGAGGCGTGCGACGCGCACGACGTCCTGCTGGTGTTCGACACCGACCCGACCGGTACCACCGACGTCGGCGACATCATCACCGTCATCGCGGCGGACGACACCTTCTCGGAATGGCGCTCGAAGCTCGTGGGGCAGGCGCGGGACAAGGGCATGAAGGCCCCCTGCGCCAAGGAGTGGGCCGAGTTCGCACACAAGGACGGGGGAAACCGGGGACCGGATCCGGGCAGCCCCTGGTACGAGGGGAACCCGGTCCGTGGCGCGGACCTCGACGTCTGGGGCGCCTTGACCAACGGAGGGATCGGCACCAAGAACTCCGCCGACGCGTTCCTCGGTACCTCAACAACCGCGTGAACCATTCGGCACGGCTCGGACAGCCGCGTGACCCGAAGGGGGGGGGGGGGGCGGTGTCGGGGGCCACCCCCCCCCCAACAACGGGGGCGTGGGTTTTGTGATTTCAGGGAGATTTAGTCTCCCCCTGCGCGGGGGCGCCCCCGCCGGCCACCGCGAGCCCGCG
>NZ_JBHYKH010000299.1:0-9011 GCF_042741275.1 Streptomyces sp. NPDC058964 | reverse complement strand
TCTACCATCTTAACAAAAAACCCCGCTAAAACAATGCGCCCCGCCTCCCCCCCCCGCTTCCCCCTCGGGGGGGTCCCCCTTGCCGGGCCCCCCCCCGCCTCCCATTACCGTGAGGACGTGTTGAGAACGGAGGACGTGTTGAGAACGCCCCGTGGGATCGGCCGCACCATTGCCGCCGCGGCAGTCCCCCTCCTCCTGCTGACCGCCTGTGCCGGGGAGCAGACCACGAAGGTGGCGGCCTCCGACGCCGTCGGCGACTGGCAGGCACCCGGCGGAGAGCGGATCACCCTGTCCAAGGACCGCACCTTCGTCTCCCACGACCTGGGGAAGAAGTCCGACCACTGCGCGGCCGGCCGGAACAGCGGCACCCGGGGCTTCTTCGTCGACGACGGCGACAGCGGTGCGGCCGTGTCACACAAGGCGGCTTCGGGCGACCGGATCGGGCTGTCCTTCGCAAGCGACGACAGCCAGGAGTTCTCCTGCTTCGTCGACCTGGCCGTGGTGGACGGTGGGAAGAGCCTGTGCGAGACCACCGACCCGGACGACCCGTGCAGCGTCGGCGTGAAGCTCACCCGCGAGAAGTGACCTCAGGGGCCGGCCCGTCGGCAAAGGCTCCCTCCCCGCTCGTCAGCTCATGAGCCCCAGTTCCCGTGCGATCAGCATCCGCTGCACCTCGCTCGTGCCCTCGCCGATCTCCAGGATCTTGGAGTCGCGCCACATGCGGGCCACCGGATACTCGTTCATGAAGCCGTAACCCCCGTGCACCTGCGTGGCGTCCCGGGCGTTGTCCACGGCGATCGTGGAGGAGTAGAGCTTGGCGAGGGCCGCCTCCTTCTTGAAGGGCTCACCGGCGACCAGGCGGCTCGCCGCGTCGCGCCAGGCGAGGCGGGCCGTGTGGGCCTTCATCTCCATGTCGGCGATCTTGAACTGGATGGCCTGGTTGGCGCCGATCGGACGGCCGAACGCCCGGCGTTCCTTCGCGTACTTCACCGACTCGTCCACACAGCCCTGCGCCAGACCGGTCGCCAGCGCGGCGATGGCGATACGGCCCTCGTCGAGGATCCGCAGGAACTGCGCGTAGCCCCGGCCCTCTTCGCCCAGCAGGTTCGCCGCCGGGACCCGGACGTCCGAGAAGGACAGCTCACGCGTGTCCGAGGCGTTCCAGCCCACCTTCGAGTAGGGGGCCGCGACCGTGAAGCCGGGCGTGCCGGACGGCACGATGATCGCCGAGATCCGCGGCCGTCCGTCCGGCTTGCGGCCGGTGACGGCCGTGACCGTCACCAGACCCGTGATGTCCGTGCCGGAGTTGGTGATGAAGCACTTCGAGCCGTTGATGACCCATTCGTCCGTCTCCGGGTCGAGACGGGCCGTCGTGCGCGTCGCGCCAGCGTCCGAGCCGCCGTCCGGCTCGGTGAGTCCGAAGGCGCCCAGGATCTCGCCGGCGCACAGCCGGGGGAGCCACTCGCGCTTCTGCTCGTCCGTGCCGAAGAGGTGGATCGGCATCGCGCCCAGGGAGACACCGGCCTCCAGCGTGATGGCCACGGAGGAGTCGACGCGGGCCAGCTCCTCCAGCGCCACGCCCAGCGCCAGATAGTCGCCGCCCATGCCGCCGTACTCCTCCGGGAACGGCAGACCGAACAGGCCCATACGGCCCATCTCGCGGACGATCTCGTACGGGAACTCGTGCCGCTCGTAGAAGTCGCCGATCTTCGGCGCCACGACGTCGTGCGCGAACTCCTCCACCGTGCGGCGGAGTTCCTCCAGCTCGGGGGAGAGGCGGTGGTCCATGCTGATCACTGGTCCTTGTGGGAGAGGGCGCGGACGGTACGGGACGGGCTGGGCCGGCCCAGCTGTTCGGCCATCCACACGCTGGTGGCGGTCAGACGGCCGAGGTCGACCCCTGTCTCGATGCCGAGGCCCTGCAGCATCCATACGAGGTCTTCGGTGGCGAGGTTGCCGGTGGCGGACTTGGCGTAGGGGCAGCCGCCCAGACCGCCGGCGGAGGCGTCGATCGTGGTGACGCCGTGCTCGAGCGCCGCGTAGGTGTTGGCCAGCGCCTGGCCGTAGGTGTCGTGGAAGTGCACACCGATCACATTGGTCGGCACGCCCTCCTCGTTGAGCACGGAGAGGAGTTCCAGGACATGGCCCGGGGTCGCGACCCCGATCGTGTCGCCCAGGCTCAGTTCGTCGCAGCCCATGTCCATCAGCGCCTTGCAGACGCGCACCACCTGGTGGATGGGGACGGCGCCCTCCCAGGGGTCGCCGAAGCACATGGAGACATAGCCGCGGACATGGACGCCCGCGTCCTTCGCGTGCCGCACCACCGGGTCGAACACGCCCAGCGACTCGTCGATCGTGCGGTTGAGGTTGGCCTTCGCGAAGGACTCGGTGGCGCTGGCGAAGACGGCCACCCGGCGGGCACCCAGCGCCAGCGCGCGGTCCAGGCCCCGCTGGTTCGGCACCAGCACCGGCAGTGCCACCGGCAGATCGGCGACCAGCGGGAACAGCTGCTCGGCGTCGGCCAGCTGGGGCACCCACCTCGGGTGCACGAAGCTCGTCGCCTCGATCGTCGTCAGGCCCGCGTCGGCCAGGCGGCGGACGAACTCCGCCTTCACCTCCGTCGGCACGGCCGACTTCTCGTTCTGCAGCCCGTCGCGCGCGCCGACCTCGTGGATCCGCACCCGTGCGGGCAGGTCCTGGGCCGGTACGGCCATGGGGAGTCCGTCGGCGGTCACTGCGCCACCTCCTCCGTGTCGTGCGGCGCGATGACGGCCAGGACCTGGTCCATGGCGACCGTCGTGCCGGGCTTCACGTCCAGTTCGGCGACCGTGCCTGCGTGCGGGGCGGAGATGACGTGCTCCATCTTCATCGCCTCGACCACCAGCAGGCTCTGGCCCGCGGCCACCTCGTCGCCGACCGCCACCTTCACGACGGTGACCGTGCCGGGCATCGGCGCGGTGAGCGAGTCGGCGCCCGCGTGCCCGGCCCGGGTGAGGGACGCGGCCACCGGGTCGTGGTCGCGCACGTGCCAGGCGTCGCCGTCGCGGCCGATCCAGTCGGCGGCGCGGTGGAAGGTGTGGCGGACGCCGTCGAGGGTGACGGCGACCGAGTCCCCGGTGACGGTGTGGGTGCCACGCGGCTCATGGGTGACGGGGTCGAGCCCCGGCGCCCGCAGGTCGAAGGCCAGTGGGGCGGGCCGCCCGCCGAGCCGCCAGCCGTTCGGCACGGAGAACGGGTCGGTCCAGCCCTCGCCGCGAGGCTTCAGTGCCTCCAGGCGTACGGCGGCCGCTGCCTCGTACACCTCCCGCGGTACGTCCGTGGAGACGAGGTCGTCCACGACCCGCTCCACCAGACCGGTGTCCAGCTCGCCCGCCACGACCGCCGGGTGGGCCAGGAGCCGGCGCAGGAAGCCCGCGTTGGTCTGCACGCCCAGCGTGACCGTCTCCGCCAGCGCCGAACGGAGCCTGCGCAGCGCGGTCTCGCGGTCCGGGCCGTACGCGATCACCTTGGAGAGCATCGGGTCGTACAGGCTGCCGACCTCGGTGCCCTCGCTGAGCCCGGAGTCGGTGCGCACGCCGTCGCCCTGGGGCTCCCTGAGCCGCAGGACCGTGCCGCCGGAGGGCAGGAAGCCGCGCGAGGGGTCCTCCGCGCAGATCCGGGCCTCGACCGCGTGACCGGTCAGCCGGATGTCCTCCTGCGCATACGGCAGCCGCTCGCCCGCCGCCACCCGGAGCTGCCATTCGACCAGGTCCAGCCCGGTGACCAGCTCGGTGACGGGGTGCTCGACCTGGAGACGGGTGTTCATCTCCATGAAGTAGTACGACGACGGGTCGCCGCCCGGCACGATGAACTCCACCGTGCCCGCGCCCCGGTACCCGCACGACCGGGCCGCCTGCACCGCGGCCTCGCCCATCCCCGCCCGGGTCTCCTCGTCGAGGAGGACGCTCGGCGCCTCTTCGATGATCTTCTGGTGGCGCCGCTGGAGCGAGCACTCGCGCTCGCCGAGGTGCACGACGTTGCCGTGGCCGTCGGCCAGGACCTGGATCTCGATGTGCCGGGGGCGGTCCACCCAGCGCTCGACCAGGAGCGTGTCGTCGCCGAAGGAGGCCCGGGCCTCACGGCGGGCGGCGGCGATCTCGTCCTCCAGCGCGGACAGCTCGCGCACCAGCCGCATGCCCTTGCCGCCGCCGCCGGCCGACGGCTTCAGCAGCACCGGCACGCCGATCTCACGGGCGGCGTCGGCGAGCTGGGCGTCGGACAGTCCGCTCCCGCTGGAGCCGGGGACGACCGGTACCCCGGCCGCCCGCACGGTCTCCTTGGCGCGGATCTTGTCGCCCATGAGGGAGATCGCGTCCGCGGGCGGGCCGATGAAGACCAGCCCCGCCGCCTCGCACGCGCGGGCGAAGCCGGCGTTCTCGGCGAGGAAGCCGTACCCGGGGTGGACGGCCTGGGCGCCGGTGCGGGCGGCGGCCTCCAGCAGCCGCTCCACCGACAGATAGCTCTCGGCCGCGGGCGCCGGACCGATCCGTACCGCCGTGTCGGCCTCCCGTACGTGCCGTGCGTCGGCGTCGGCGTCGGAGAAGACCGCCACCGAGCGCACGCCCAGCGAGCGGAGCGTACGGATGACGCGTACGGCGATCTCGCCACGGTTGGCCACAAGCACTGTGTCGAACACGGTTCCCCTCCTCACATCCGGAAGACGCCGAACTGGGGGTCACCCAGAGGCGCGTTGGCACAGGCGGTCAGGGCGAGGCCCAGCACCTGACGGGTCTCCAGCGGGTCGATCACGCCGTCGTCCCAGAGCCGGGCCGTGGCGTAGTAGGCGTTGCCCTGGCGCTCGTACTGGTCGCGGATCGGCGCCTTGAACGCCTCCTCGTCCTCCGCGGGCCAGGACTCGCCGCGCGCCTCCAGCTGGTCCCGCTTGACGGTCGCGAGGACGGAGGCGGCCTGTTCGCCGCCCATGACGGAGATCTTGGCGTTGGGCCTCATCCACAGGAAGCGGGGGGAGTAGGCCCGGCCGCACATCGAGTAATTGCCGGCGCCGTACGAACCGCCTACCACGACCGTCAGCTTCGGCACGCGCGTGCAGGCGACGGCCGTCACCATCTTGGCGCCGTGCTTGGCGATACCGCCGGCCTCGTAGTCCCTGCCCACCATGAAGCCGGAGATGTTCTGCAGGAACACCAGCGGGATCCCGCGCTGGTCGCACAGCTCGATGAAGTGGGCGCCCTTCTGGGCGGACTCGGAGAACAGGATGCCGTTGTTGGCGACGATCCCGACCGGGTGGCCGTGGATCCGGGCGAAGCCGGTGACCAGGGTCTGCCCGAACTCGGACTTGAACTCCGCGAAACGGGAGCCGTCGACCACGCGCGCGATGATCTCGCGCACGTCGTAGGGGGTGCGGGAGTCGACCGGCACCGCCCCGTACAGCCCGTACGGGTCGACCTTGGGCTCGGCCGCCGCGGTGACCTCCCAGGGGAGCGTCCCGCGCGCGGGAAGCGTGGCGACGATGTTGCGCACGATCCGCAGCGCGTGCGCGTCGTCCTCGGCGAGGTGGTCGGTGACGCCGGAGACCCGGGAGTGGACCTCGCCGCCGCCCAGCTCCTCGGCGGTCACCACCTCGCCGGTGGCGGCCTTCACCAGAGGCGGCCCGCCCAGGAAGATCGTCCCCTGGTTGCGGACGATCACGGCCTCGTCGCTCATCGCCGGGACGTAGGCGCCGCCGGCGGTGCACGACCCGAGGACGGCAGCGATCTGGGGGATGCCGGCGCCGGACATCCGCGCCTGGTTGTAGAAGATCCGCCCGAAGTGCTCGCGGTCGGGGAAGACCTCGTCCTGCATCGGCAGGAAGGCGCCGCCGGAGTCCACGAGGTAGACACAGGGCAGGCGGTTCTCCAGAGCCACCTCCTGCGCCCGCAGGTGCTTCTTCACCGTCATCGGGTAATACGTGCCGCCCTTGACGGTGGCGTCGTTGGCCACGACCACGCAGTCCCGGCCGCTGACCCGGCCGATCCCGGCGATGACACCCGCGGCCGGGGCCTGGCCGTCGTACATCCCGTCGGCCGCGAGCGGCGCCAGCTCCAGGAACGGCGAGCCCGGGTCCAGCAGCGTGTCCACGCGGTCCCGCGGCAGCAGCTTGCCGCGGGAGGTGTGCCGGGCGCGCGCCTTCTCGCCGCCGCCGAGCGCCGCCGCGGCCAGCTTGCCGCGCAGCTCCCCGACGAGTGCGAGGTGGGCTTCCTCGTTGGCCCTCCAGGCCTCCGACGCGGGATCTGCCGCGCTCGTCAGCTCCGGTGCCTCTTGCATCCTGCGGTCCCCTCACCCAGCGATCGACTGTTAATGAGCGTTAACCATTTCCTTCAGGTTAACGACCGCTAACCTCCCTGTCTAGAATTGTTTGCATGGTCACCAGAGCCGACGCCCCCACCCGCCGCGAGCAGATCCTCAAGGAGGCCGCCCGGCTCTTCGCCGAGCGCGGCTTCCACGGTGTCGGGGTCGACGAGATAGGGGCGGCGGTCGGCATCAGCGGTCCCGGCCTGTACCGGCACTTCGCGGGCAAGGACGCGATGCTCGCGGAGCTGCTGGTCGGGATCAGCGGTCAGCTGCTGACCGGGGCGAAGAGGCGCCTGGCGGAGGCCGACGGCGCGGCCGGTCCCTCGGCGGTCCTCGACTCCCTCATCGAGGGGCACATCGACTTCGCCCTCGACGACCGCCCCCTGATCACCCTGCACGACCGTGAGCTGGACCGCCTCCGGGACAGTGACCGCAAGCTCGTGCGGCAGTTGCAGCGGCAGTACGTCGAGCTGTGGGTGGAGGTCGTGCGGGAGGTCTATCCGGGGCTGGCCGAGCCCTCGGCCCGCTCGGCGGTCCACTCGGTCTTCGGCCTGCTGAACTCGACCCCGCATCTGGGGCGGCCGGGGTCCCTGCCCGGCCGGGGGGTCACCGCGGAGCTGCTGCACCGGATGGCGCGGGGGGCGCTCGCGGCGGCGGGTGCGACGGGGGACTGAGCCGAGGCGGGCCGACGGGCCGCCGGTCGGGCTTCACCTCAGTACGCTGAGTCCATGGCCATGGACTACGCGAAGATGCGCGCGATCGCCGTGGAACTCGGTGCCTACGCCGAGCAGCTCGAAGGAGCTTGGAGCGTCGAGATCGGGCCGTCGGGTCCGGTACTGGCCATGATGTGCCCCTCGAAGCGTCATGAGGGCACAGTCAGTCGTATTCGTAACCAGCTCAACGCACAGCTTCCCGCCACCCACCCCGGCTACGTCTGCGAGAACGGCCCCGAGATCGAGCACCCGGAGATCGGCCGTATGCGCCTCCCCGACGCCGTCGTCATCCCTGACGGGGTCCTCGACGAGGAGGGCGTCGCCGTCGATGCGACGCAGGTCCTCGCGGCCATCGAGATCGTCTCGCCGTCCAACCCGAACAACGACTACGTCGAGAAGCTCGCCGACTATCCGGCCATGGGCATCCCCCACTACCTGATCGTCGACCCCCGGACCGGCACGATCGAGGTGCACTCCGATCCGTGCAAGGGGCGCTACACCCGCAAGGACCCGTACATCTATGGAGACTCGGTCCCGTTCGGCCCCTGGACGGTGGACACCTCCGCGTTCCGCCGGTACGGCAAGGCCGGGGACTGAGGCAGCCGCCCGCCCGGGGTGGAGGGTGGGCAAGGTCACCCTGGACGCCTGAATGTACTCGCCGGTATCTTGGGATCTGAGCAAGCGCTTAGACATGCCGAAGTACGTGGAGGTGGCGGAGTGCGCCGTACGCTGTTCAACGAGGATCACGAGGCGTTCCGGGAGACTCTTCGCGCCTTCATCGAGGCCGAGGTCGTGCCGGTGTACGACGAGTGGTTCGCGGCCGGCCAGGCGCCGCGCGACTTCTACTACAAGCTCGCCGAGCTCGGCGTCTTCGGTATCCGGGTCGACGAGGAGTACGGCGGCGCGGGCATCGACTCGTACAAGTTCGAGGCCGTCCTGTACGAGGAGACCGCCCGCGCGGGTGTCTCCTTCGGCGGCTCCGGCGTGCACGTCCTGCTCGGCCTGCCCTACATCAAGCTGCTCGCCTCCGATGAGCAGAAGAAGCGCTACCTGCCCAAGTTCGTCTCCGGTGAGGAGATGTGGGCCATCGCGATGACCGAGCCCGGCACCGGCTCCGACCTCGCGGGCATGAAGACCACCGCCAAGCTCTCCGAGGACGGCACGCACTACGTCCTCAACGGCTCCAAGACGTTCATCACCGGTGGCGTGCACGCCGACCGCATGATCGTCTGCGCCCGCACCGCCGCGCCCACCGCCGAGGACCGCCGTCACGGCATCTCCCTCTTCGTGGTGGACACCAAGGCCGAGGGCTACTCGATCGGCCGCAAGCTCGACAAGCTGGGCCTGAAGACCTCCGACACCGCCGAGTTGGCGTTCGTCGACGTCAAGGTGCCCGTCGAGGACCTGCTGGGCGAGGAGAACAAGGGCTTCTACTACCTCGGCCACAACCTCGCCTCCGAGCGCTGGGGCATAGCCTTCGGCGCGTACGCCCAGGCCAAGGCCGCCGTCCGGTTCGCCAAGGAGTACGTCCAGCAGCGCACCGTCTTCGGCCAGACCGTCGCGTCCTTCCAGAACACCAAGTTCGAGCTGGCCGCCTGCCAGGCCGAGGTGGACGCGGCCGAGGCCGTCGCCGACCGCGCGACCGAGGCACTCGACGCGGGTGAGCTGACCCCCGCCGAGGCCGCCTCCGCCAAGCTGTTCTGCACCGAGGTCGCCCACCGTGTGATCGACCGCTGCCTCCAGCTGCACGGCGGCTACGGCTTCATGAACGAGTACCCGATCGCCCGCCTGTACGCGGACAACCGCGTCAACCGCATCTACGGCGGGACCAGCGAGATCATGAAGTCGATCATCGCCAAGGACATGGGTCTGTGACACGGGTCCGCAAGGTCCACGAAATCACTGCACGATACAACTGACATATGAGTCAGGCACTGCAGTCCCTGCTCGAGCTGCTCGATCTGGAGC
>NZ_JBHYKH010000298.1:0-11110 GCF_042741275.1 Streptomyces sp. NPDC058964 | reverse complement strand
GCCCCAACGTCGTGCTTAGCGGGCAGGTCCACAGACTGCCCGACGCGCCGGAAGCTTACGGGGCCATGATCACTCGCGCCAAAGCAGCTCCCGGCCAAAGTCGCTACGCCGACCTAGCGTCGCAGGAAGCCGGACCCCGGAAAGCCCTAGTGGCGCACCACTCGCCCGCCCCCTCCTGACAAAGCTCCTGCAACATCATGCAGCTTCTTTAGTGGATCTTCACCGGATTCGGCAGACGTAAAACCAGACCCTTAAAAGGAACGCAGGGTCCACTTAATTCACCATTTCGGCAACATACTCGGCGACTTTCGTTGCTGCATCCGATAGATCGGAGTAAACATCTCGCCCGCCCCGCAGTCCGTACTGCAACGCACGTGGATTTGCCGAATGGTACAACACCACGCAGCGTTCCGGTGACTCCCACGCCTCACTCAGCTCCCACTCCTGCCAACTGGGGCGCGCTGCCGTGCTTTCCACAACCGGATCACCCCCTACGCGCATCACGAGATATGCAACTTGCTCGGCAAAGGTCTCGAAGAATACAACAGCCTTAGATGTGCGAATTAGCGGACTGAGATAAGTGCGCAGCTGATCGTCGCTAAGATCCCAGCGACTATCTCGCTGATCAAAGAAGCACGGGATTCCGTGGCGATCCTCGAGAATCCGGTAAAGGGCACGAGCTTCAGCCTCATACTTGCTGTGCTTGTAACTCACAAACACTTCAGCCATGGACCGCCCCTCCTGTGAAGCGTAAGCGACAGCTCCTACTCTCCGCCACCCTACCCAAGGGCAGGCCACCGTTGCAGCCTGGGAAGCCATTCGAGTGAATCCAGAGACAAGGCGAACTGGTACGCCAGGCACACCGAAGTACTCTAGGCGTCGAGCTCTTGAGACTACGACAGTAATTCCAGTTCGGGGGTAAAGGAGTGGCCGCAGAAAACAGCGACGCAAGGCAGGAAATTCGCAATAGACTGTGGAACGATAATGTCGCCACTCAATCCTACGCTAACGAACAGGAAAAATATCGGTCAGCAATTATGGATCAATACAGGATCTACGTCAACATGGCAGATAAGATCAGTCATCGCCGAGGTTTGACTAATACCTATTTCCTTACCCTGAACACTGCAATTCTCACCACCCTGGCAACTTTCTGGCAGAAGACCCCTCCCGGCACTTCTGCTGGTTGGCTAACCTTCCCTTTCTTGGTGTTGCTCGTACAGTGTGGCGCATGGTTTATCTTGATGCATTCGTACAGGAGACTCAATGCCGTCAAGTACCAAGTTGTCTCCCTACTGGAAGAGCGCCTTCCAGCTTCCCCATACTGGAAAGGGGAATGGGTGACGCTTAACGAAGAAAAAGACTGGAAGAAGAAATATCTGCCTCTCTCTCACGTTGAACAGTGGGTCCCTGTCGCCTTCGCGGCGATCTATTCCTTCGGATTCGCGGCGATCTTGTTCGCGAAGTGCAACGAATAGCTCACCGCCGCGTCATAGCCACGCCAGAGACCGGGATCAGTAGCGGAACATCTGTGCCCGCCATCTGGTCCGCCGAAGCGGCAGATCACCAGCCCGGCGCCCCACCCTCTCTCCTGAAGCGGCGGTACCAGCGGACGCGCCGTCTCTGGGCCTTGTTTGGGCGCCTCACTCGTGAGCTAGACAGCCGATCCGTAGACCGGCTACTGGTCGGACCTTACGGCAATTGCCTCGTCCGCTGAGACTCCAGCCCGAAGCCGTTACGCCGACCTCAGGTGTCACCGTTCCCGGAGCAGCTCAGCCAGCATCCGGTCAGCGTCTGGCTCTGTGATCTCCCATCTATCTAGGTCACCGTTCACCTTGTAGAAGGGCTCAAGAGCCGCCAGTGCCACCTTCGCCTCGTGCATGGAGTCGACGAAGCGGTCAATGCCCCGCTCCCTCAGTCGTTGGTTGTAGGCCTCGACCGTGGCCGCGTCGCTTCCGACGTAGTGAGCGGGAACTCCGTTCGCAAAGTGACGTGCCACCTGGGCGGTCCGAAGAGCAGAAATCGCTGCATTGAACGCCTCTCGGCGGGTACGCCGCCATGCCAGGTGAGCGGTCGTCCACGGCGCCAGCGATGCACCGACGAACGCGCCCACAAGACCCAGCACGGGCGTCAGCCAAGTGCTCATTGAACCCCCTCCTCTTCCTCGATCCACGCAGGTAGACGCAGTCAGTTCCGGCGTAGTTCCGGGCGGTCGTGGGCCGTCCGAGGGCCCCTCGGTGACAGATGACGACCACCGACGAGAGGTAACCGCGACCAAGCGCCGCTCCAACGGCTGGTCCGTCTCTGGGCCGTCCGGAAGTGACCAACGCTGACAAGCGCCGACGGATAGCGCACATGTCAGTGCAGGTCAGAGCAACTCTCCAACACATCAGTCGACTTGGGCATCCACTGAAACCAGTTCTTCGGCTACTGGGTGTACCCGACTGCTCTCGACTCACCCTCGTTATCATCAGTGAGGCCCCTCTGCGCCGCTCCTATCCACCGCCGCCCTTTATGCGCCGTAGTCCGGTTGCTGGTCAGTCGTGCAGGACCGGGAAGTTGGGATGGAGGTAGCGCCAATCCAGGGCCATGTTGCGCAGGGCTTGGATGACCGCGTTGGGCAGGTCGCCAGCGGCCACGAGTTCCTCGTTCAGGTGCTCGCTGCCGCCGCGGAGGCGTCCTGCGCCGGTCGGCTCGCCGAGAAGGTCAGTGCTGAGCGTGTTCTCTAGCCACGGATCCCCCTGCACGCCGGAAGCAATGTGCAGTTCGATGGGTGGCGTGGGAATCGACGCAGTGCCGAGCAGCTCCAGGGTGAGGGTGGGCAGGGCGTGCCGGATCAGCGCGCGTACGGCCTCGTAGCACGCTTGCACCCACAAGTCGTTTGCGATCTTCTTGCCACCGGTCCAGAGAAGCAGGTCGAAGAGCACGTCCAGGCTGCTGCCGCCGTTGGGCAGCGTGGCACTGCACTCCAGGCGTATGCCCGCCTGATGCGGACCGGGAATGGGATGGCCGGCCGCGAGCCGGACGTGACGACCGTTCCCATGCTCGGGATCGATCGTCCATGGCTGCTGGTCCTGGTGTGTCCCTACCCGCTGCACAAGCGCGTGCAGCCGCTCCGGCAGCTCGTGCGCGCCTGTGAGACTGGGCGCACTTAGCGACCGCATGAGGGCGTCGACCGTTGTGCCGTGCAGCCGAAGACGGGCGGCGTCCCTTCGCAGTGGCCGGGAAACCGCGGCACGGATGACTAGGTCGGGCGGGGCCGCAGCCCTCTGAAAGCGTGTGGCCGAGCGGTGGTCAGGCAGGAAGCGCGGGTCACCGGTGTAGGCAAGCACCGGATCGGCGGCCTGCTGGAAGAGTGCGTACACGAGGCGACGGTCAGCAGGAATGTTGCGGCCGTCCAGACGGACTCGGACGACTCCCTGGTGGAACAGCGGTCGGGGCACGCCGTCCGGGTCAATCCGCACTACGAGAAGGAGCCGGTCGTCCACAGTGACCGGGATGACGTCCGGCGTCCAGCCAGGCGGGTCGAAGGTGGTCGCCATCTTGCTGACCAGCCGGTCTTTGTCGATCGCCTTGACCCCGACCAGTTCCCCGGGCAGGTTCTTGTCCTTGGGGTGGGCGTCAACGCCGATGAGGACGATGCCGCCGTAACTATTGGCCATGGCTGCGACGGTGTCGGACACTGCATCGACATTACGTTTGTAGTCGAGGGTGAAACTCTCCTCCAGCTCCAGCGCCAGGAAGCCGCGGACCATCTCGCTGTCGATCAGCTCGACGGGGGCGCTAAACAGGGGATGTGCGAGGTTCGGCATGGTCATCAGCATGGCGTTCGTGCATCCTTCGGCGCACACGGTTTCATTACATCGGCGACCGAGAATGGAACGTCCTCCAGCGCTTCGGTGCCGGCCTCTGTTCGCGCGTGCGACTCTCTGCCCCACCGCTTGCGGCCGACTGCCAGAGCGGAGGAGCACAGCCTAGGAGTCATCCCAGCGGGGGCACATCGCACCGTGCACATCTCCTCCTACGAAGTAATGCTGCACGTCAAGACAGCTTCAGGCTCCTGGGGATACGTCTGCGAAGACGACGCTCCGGGCAATCGGATAGCTCTGGGCGCGCCGTATCCCTCCACGAAAGCCGCATACGACCACTGCCAGGCCGGAGCCTCCCCGAGCAAGAGTTTCGGCCGTCCGGATCGAACTCCTAGGGCCGGTGTCGGTCCTACCACCGACGCCGAAAGTACCAACCGACTGCCAGCACGATGAGACTGGCGACGACGAAGGCCCACACCGTGGCGGCGGCGTTGTACGACTTGTCGACCAGAGCAGGCATGCTCAAGCGGATACCCGGCAAGGGTGGCCGTAGCCGGTGGACCTTGCCTCCCTCTCTGTCGAATGCGTGTCGAAGGCGCCGAAGATTCACGCGCTGCTGGCGGGCAACGCCAGTTCAGAGACGGTGCGCCGATGATCACACCCAGCGCCTTCCAAGCGCCTGGCCGCACGTCGTCGTTGGTCGGCTAGCTTGCAGCCATGACCGATGACGTTGTTCTCCGACTCGACCGGGTCAGCGCCGAGGACCTGTACGAGGTGTTGCGGCTGTTGAGTGAGCACATCGCTGCTGGTGCCCCCATCCCGGAACTTCCTGCAGAGGCGGACGAGCGGCTGGGCCGGGTGTTCAGGTTCCTGGGTGACTCGCTCGGCAAAGGCAGGGTCGTCTAGCGCTGGCCGTTGGGCCGTCTCTGGGCCGTGCGAGGCCACCCGACACCAACCAACAACGACAGAAGCCCACGGCATCTGAACTGGTCAGAGCCGTGGGCTTCCTCAGCCTCGCTGGTCAGCGAGAGCGGTGATCAGTAGACCGGCTTGTGCGGCTCGATCTGGTTGACCCAGCCGATCACGCCGCCGCCCACGTGCACGGCGTCCGCGAAGCCCGCGGACTTCAGTACGGCGAGGACCTCGGCGCTGCGGACACCCGTCTTGCAGTGCAGGACGATCTTCTTGTCCTGCGGCAGGCTCTCCAGCGCGGTGCCCATGAGGAACTCGTTCTTCGGGATCAGCTTGGCGCCGGGGATCGAGACGATCTCGTATTCGTTGATCTCGCGGACGTCGATGATCTCGATGCTCTCGCCGTCGTCGATCCACTCCTTGAGCTGCTTGGGAGTGATCGTCGAACCGGAAGCCGCCTCCTGGGCCTCCTCGGACACGACGCCGCAGAAGGCCTCGTAGTCGATGAGTTCCGTCACGGTCGGGTTCTCGCCGCAGACCGCGCAGTTCGGGTCCTTGCGGACCTTGACCTGGCGGTACTGCATCTCCAGGGCGTCGTAGATCATCAGACGGCCGACCAGCGGCTCGCCGGTGCCGGTGAGGACCTTGATCGCCTCGGTGACCTGGATGGAGCCGATGGACGCGCACAGCACGCCCAGCACGCCGCCCTCGGCGCAGGAGGGGACCATGCCGGGCGGCGGGGGCTCCGGGTAGAGGCAGCGGTAGCAGGGGCCGTGCTCGGACCAGAAGACCGAGGCCTGGCCGTCGAAGCGGTAGATCGAGCCCCACACGTACGGCTTGTTCAGCAGCACGCACGCGTCGTTGACGAGGTAGCGGGTCGCGAAGTTGTCCGTGCCGTCGACGATCAGGTCGTACTGGCTGAAGATGTCCATCACGTTGTCGGCCTCGAGCCGCTCCTCGTGAAGGATCACGTTCACGTACGGGTTGATGCCCTTGACGCTGTCGCGCGCGGACTCGGCCTTGGAGCGGCCGATGTCGGACTGGCTGTGGATGATCTGGCGCTGCAGGTTCGACTCGTCGACCTCGTCGAACTCCACGATGCCGAGCGTGCCCACGCCCGCCGCGGCCAGGTACATCAGCGCCGGCGAGCCCAGGCCGCCGGCGCCCACACACAGCACCTTGGCGTTCTTCAGCCGCTTCTGCCCGTCCATCCCGACGTCGGGGATGATCAGGTGGCGGGAGTACCGGCGGACCTCGTCTACGGTGAGCTCAGCAGCTGGCTCGACCAGGGGTGGCAGCGACACGGGGACTCCGTTGGTCGGTCAATCACTACGGTTGTTCTCCGTGTAACAGTGCCATGGCCTTCTTCATTCCGAGACACCTGTTCCGATCCGCGAGACGATTTCGTCCCAGTAGCCGGGCATGGTCTCCCAGGGGTCGGTGCGGTCGGTGCGGTCGGTGCGGTCGGTGCGGTCGGTGCGGTCGGTGAAGTAGATCGTGGCCGCGCCCTGCCAGCGGGCGATCCGCAGCGCCTCGTCGAGGTGGCCGCGGGGCACGCCGTGGACGAAGTGGCAGAAGCGGTCGGGCGGGTAGTCGGCGGTCCACTCGGCGACCTGGGACCATCGGTAGTCGGTCCAGGGGCCGGAGAAGGTCACCAGCTGGTCCGCGTTCTCGGCGTAGCCCGGGTGCGGGTGGGTGCCGTGGCCGAGGACGACGTGGGCGTCGTCGCGGAGCGCGCGGAGCGCGGTGACGGTACGGCGGACCCCGGGCAGCGCGGTGCGTTCGGTGGGGCAGCGGCCGAGCAGGAAGCCGTCGACCTGGTACCAGTCGAGGTAACGCTGGGCGTCGGAGACCAGGTCTCCGTGCGCACGGGCTCCGCGGATGGTGTCCAGGTGGCCGAGGACACGGACACCCGCGTTGCGCAGCCGTCCGGCCGCTTCCAGGCAGTGCGGGTCCGGGCGGGTGCCGGGACCACTGCCCGAGACGTTGAGGACGACCCAGTGCAGGGGTGTGCCGGGGCGGGCGAGTTCACCCCACTCGGTCGGGGCGACCAAGGGGTGCGCGAAGCCGGGGATGCCGAAGCCGGTGCGGACGACGAGGCCCGCGGTGCCCGTTTTGGTGCTGGTCAGATGCGGCATGCCGCCTCCATCCAGATGTCGGCGAGGGACTCTTCCAGATTGATCCGGGGCCGCCAGCCGAGCCGGTCGCGCGCGGTGCGCACGTCGGCCTGCTGCCAGCTGCCGCAGCCGTCCGGGTACGGGTACATGACCGGGGCGGCGTGGTCGGAATCGGTGCGCGGGTGACCGATGGCCGACCTCAGGGGGACGGGCGGCCCGTCGAGTTCGTGCAGGGCGCCGCCGTATCCGGCGACGCGGGCGAGGACGGCGGCGGCGTCGCGGAGCCGGACGGCGCGGCCCGAGCCGATGTTGATGACGCCCTGCGCGGCGGAGAGCGAGGCCGCGTGCACGGCGCGCGCCACGTCACGGACGTCGACGAAGTCGCGCTGGGCGCCCAGACCGCCGAGCTTGAGTTCGCCGTCACCGGACTGCATGGCGCGGCGCATCGCCTCGGCGAGACGGCCCAGCGGGGAGCCTGCCGGGGTGCCGGGTCCGGCCGGCGAGAACACGCGCAGGACGACGGCGTCCAGGCCCGAGCCCAGGACCAGTTCGGTGGCGGCGAGCTTGCTGACGCCGTACGGGCCACCGGGGCGCGGGACGGCGTCCTCGGCGGTGGAGGAGCCCGGCTGGCTCGGGCCGTACTCGGAACTGCAGCCGATCTGCACCAGACGGGCGCCGCAGCCGCTGCGGCGCAGTGCCTCGCAGACGGTGGCGACGGCGACGGTGTTGTGCCGGGCGAGTTCGCGGGCGCCGCCGCGGGTGGCTCCGGCGCAGTTGACGACGACTCCGGGGTGGACCGCGTCGAGGAATCGGGTGAGCGCGCCGGGGCTGCCGGTCGCGAGGTCGAAGCGGACGTCGGCGTCGTCGCCGCGGCCGAGCGCGGTGAGCTGGACGGCCGGGTCGGCGAGCAGGCGGTCGGCGACGAAGCGGCCGAGGTAGCCGTTGGCTCCGATCAGCAGGACCCTCATCGTTCGGCTCCCGGAGTGTGCGTTCCGGCGGCTCCGGCGGCTCCGGCGGCTCCGGGCGCTCCGGGTCGGGAGGTGGTCATCTGGCGTTCTCCTTCGGAAGGTTGGTGCGGTTGCCCCAGGCGGCTGGGCCGGGCGCCTGCGGCTGGTACGGGGTCGGGTGCTTCGCGGCACCGCGACGGGTCGTGGGGCGCGCCGTTCACCGGTGCTCTCCCGTGGCCGCGTGCGCCGAGGCGCGGGTCAGTGTGCGGACCGCGTGGAGCAGCAGGGCCAGGGCGGCCGTTCCGCAGGCGAGCACGGGGACGCTGCCGGCACCCCAGGTGTCGGTGAGGGTCTGGACGGGGACGGCGAGGAGGGCGCAGCCGGGAAGACGGCCGCCGAGGACCAGGGCCAGGACCGTCGCCTCGGTCACGGCCGCCGCGGTGAGGGCGTGGGCCGCCGCGTGCGGGAGCCGGTGGACGGCGAGGAGGCGGGCGAGCAGAAGGAGGAGGCCCAGGGTGAAAACTTCGGGGTGGGCGGCCGGCTGGTGCAGGGCCCTGCCGCACAGTGCGGCCAGGGCCGCGAGGGCGCACAGGAACAGGACGACCGCGCCGAGCAGCAGCGGCCGTGCGGCGGCGGTGAAATCCTCCAGACCGCGGCTGGCGGCGAGCCTGCGGTGGGCGCGTGCGGCGAAGAAGTGCGCGCTCCAGGCCGCCGGGGCACAGGCCAGGAGGAGCGCCAGGACGGGTGCTGTCGCCAGGTGCCAGGAGCTGTCCGGCGGGCCGGTGAACGGGCCGTCGGGGCCGCCGTGCAGAACGGCGCGGAGCAGGCCGTCGCCGAGGAGGGCGTAGCCGAGGAGCCAGTAGGTGGCGGCGCGCATGCGGGCCGTCGTGCGCCAGGCATTCGTGCTTGCCGGGATGCCGAGCGGTCCGCGGCGCAGGGCCGCGCGCATGCCCAGGGCCAGGGCGACGAGGCCGGTGGCGGCCACCAGGAGGCGCGTCCGGTCGTGGGTGAGGTGCAGGGCGGGCACGACCGCCGCGCCGATCGCCCCGGGCAGGAGGGTGAGCAGCGCCCATTCGAGGCGGGCGGGGGGCATGTGCGCGGGGTGGCGGGGCGGGAGCGGGTCGCCGGCGCGGGGCACGCGCGCGTACATCTCCTCGGCGAGCGAGAAGACGTCGCGGTGGCGGAAGCGTGCGGCGGTCCGGTCGGTGACGCCGTGCGCCTCCAGCCCCGCCGCGATCTCCAGCGGGTCCACGGCGCGCTCGCACAGCTCGCGGTGACGGTGCATCAGCGCCTTCACCGGGTCCACCGCGCCCCGGCGGGCGCCGGGTCCGTGTCCGTTCCCCGTGCCCGGGTCGCCGGCGCCGCCCGTCGGCACGGGCGCCTCGGCGTCGCGGAGGACGTCCGGTTCGTGCCCGCCGCCGTCACGTGGCTCCGGTTCCGTCCCGGTGAGCCACCCCTCCGAACGCGCGTCCCACGCGCCGGGGCTGCTGGGGGTTCCGGGACGGTCCAGTTCGCCTAGGTCGCTCATCGGACTCCCTCCGTGGCGGTGAAGGAGATGGCGCGCTCCGGCGCGCCGGAGGCCCAGGCGGGGCCGCCCCGGGCGACGACGCGGGAAACGGGTCGTGTCCAGCGGCCGGGGAGGTGAGCTTCGGCGGGGACGGCGAACGGGAGGGGTTCGCCGGTGTCGTCGAGGACGACTCGACGCACCGGGCAGTGCGCGACGATATCCAGGTAAATGCCGTGAAATGCTGTGATGTTCTGCTCGACGGTGAACAGTTCGAGCGCGCGGGCGCGGGCGGCCGCGCCGAGGCGCTCACGGCGCTCCGGGTCGCGCAGCAGCGCCACGCACGCCTCCGCGAGCGCCCGCGGATTGCGCGGCGGTACGACGAGTCCCGTGCCGCCGATGACCTCGACCACGGCGCCGACGTCCGTGGACACCGTCGCGCGGCCGCACAGCATGGCCTCGACCAGGCTGATCGGAAAGCCCTCCACGACGCTCGAGAGGACGGTCACGGCCCCGGAGGCGTACACGTCGGCGAGGGTCGGGGCCTCCGGGCCGCCGATCTCCTCGAAGGACACCGGGTTGTCGCCGACGGCGTGCACGCCCTCGGCCTCGTCCGGGAAGAGCTGTGCGGCGAGCACCCGGCAGTGACCCAGGTACGCCTCACCGTCGGCACCCACGACCGCGCCGACGATGCGCAGCCGCGCCTTGGGCGCCTCCTTGCGGACCTGCGCGAAGGCGTGCAGCAGGGACACCAGGTCCTTGGTGGGTTCGATCCGGCCGACCCAGACCAGCGTGCCCGGGTCGGCGCGGTCCGGGGCCTCGCCCACCTCGGCGAAGCGGGAGGCCTCCAGGCCCGGGTGGACCGTGCGGATCCTGGCGCGGTCCGCGCCGCAGCGCTCCTGCCAGCGGCGGGCGTGCGCGTTTCCGGGCGTGATGATCGCGGCCCGGTCGTAGACCTCGGCGGCGAGCCTGACGTGGAAGGAGGCGAGCAGCGCGCGCACGGCGGGTGCGGCCTCGGCGGAGGCGAGGTAGTGCGAGCGCAGGCGCACCCCGTACTCCGTCACGAGCAGCGGCACGCCGGAGAAGTGGCGGGCGAGCAGTCCGGGCAGGGCGGCCGGGCCGCCGGCGGTCGCGTGGCACAGGTCGGCCGAGCCGAGGCCGTCGTCCCCGTACCAGTCGAGGGAGAGGGGGCGCAGGGCGCGTTCGAGGTGCGCGGCGACGGTGAGCAGTTCGGGTACGCGGGCCTCGCGCGCCGTGCGGGGTGCGCCGGATGCGCGGCAGGCGCCCTCCAGCGCGCGTACGGCGGTGTCGGAGCGGAGCGCGCCGACGAGTCCGCCCTCGTCGCGGGCCAGTTCCGCGAGCCCGTACAGCGCGGTGGCGAAACGGTCCGCCTGATCATCCGGCCCGGCACAGACCGCCCCGACGAGCTCTCCGTAGCAGTCGGCGAAGCGCCGGCGCGCGCGCCGGCCCCACACCGCCCCGTCGTCCTCGGCGGTCCACAGCGGCGCCGTACGCACCCGGCTGACCTGCCGCGGCAACGGGACCCAGCCCTCGTCCTCCTGTTGCCGGCTGCGGCTGAGCGCGTAGATGTCGAACTCGTGCTGCCCGAGCCCGCGTACGAGCCGGTCGCACCAGAGCCCGGCGTCACCGCTCAGATACGGATAGCCACCCTCCGTAAGCAGTCCGATGCGCACGAGCGCACCCCCGATCTCCCGTATGGGGAGCCGCCGTTGCGCCGACGGCTCGCAGCGGGACGAACGTATGCGGACATGGGGGTGGCGCGACGGACGGTTGTCCATCGCGCCACCAAAAGGGGTGAAC
>NZ_JBHYKH010000297.1:0-11117 GCF_042741275.1 Streptomyces sp. NPDC058964 | reverse complement strand
CGCGACACCCTGCACGGCATGGTCCTCGACCGGGTGCTGCACCGGGCCGCCGAGGACGCGGGCGTGACCGTCAGCCGCAAGGAGGTCCAGGAGCTGCGCGGGGGCCTGGAGGAGCAGGCCGGCGGCCCCGAGCAGCTCGAGACGCTCTGGCTGCAGCAGTACGGCGTGGCCCCCGACCGCCTGGACGACAATCTCCGCGTCCAGCTGGAGGCCCAGAAGCTCGCCGAGAGCCTCGGCACCGACACCAGCCGGCCCGAGTTCTGGCAGGCCCTGGCGAAGGCGTCCGACCAGCTCGACATCGACCTGAACCCGCGCTACGGCGACTGGGACGTCCAGAAGAGCAGCCGCGTCGACACCGAGACCCCGTGGGTCCGGGAGATCACGGCGTCACAGACCCGGCAGACGGCGTAACGGTCCTGCGGGACACCACCCGCGACCCTTGTGGACAAGCCGGCCCGGCCCCCTGTGGACAACTCGGGGGGCCACCGGCCTCGTGCGTTACGTTCTGAAGGTGAACGCAACCAGCGCCGACACCACCTCCGGCACCGCTCCCGACCCCGGCCGCATCGTCCTGCTCACCACCAGCCACCGCGTCGCACCCGGGCTGCTGTCCTGGCCGGCCTGGCAGTCGCTGCGCGCCGCCGACCGCGTGCTGTGCGCGGACGGGGCGCATCCGCAGCTGCCCTATCTGCGCGAGGCCGCGATAGCCGTGGAGGAGGCGTCGCCCACGGCTCAGGAACTGGTGGACGCCTGCGCGGGCGGACGCACGGTGGTGGTCGTGGCCACCGGCGAGGGTGAGCCGGCCCTCACCGACGGCCTGGCCCGCCTCGCCGGCTCCGGCCGCGTCCGGATGCCCGAGCTGGAGCTGCTCCCCGCCTCCTACGACCTGCCGGGTGCCCGCTTCCTCGACCTCGTCCAGGTCATGGACCGCATCCGTCTCGAGTGCCCCTGGTCGTCCCGGCAGACCCACCTGGGCCTCGCCAAGTACGGCATCGAGGAGGCGTACGAGCTCGTCGAGGCGATCGAGGCCGGCGACCGCGACGAGCTCAGGGAGGAGCTGGGCGACGTCCTCCTGCAGGTCGTCTTCCACTCCCGCATAGCCGAGGAGGACCAGGACGCCCCGTTCTCCATCGACGACGTGGCCGGCGGCATCGTCGCCAAGCTGATCCACCGGCACCCGCACGTCTTCGGTGACGAGACGGCGCAGACCCCCGAGGAGGTCAAGGAGCACTGGCTGCGCACCAAGGCCGAGGAGAAGCGGCGCTCCTCCGTGACCGAGGGCGTCCCGCTCGGCCAGCCCGGCCTCGCCCTGGCCGCGAAGCTCGCCTCCCGCGCGCGTACGGCGGGACTTGACGTGCCACTGCCGCAGGGCGAGGGCATTGGCTACGAGTTGCTCGCGCTCGCGGTACGGGCCGAGGCGGACGGGGTTGACCCGGAGGCGGCGCTGCGCGTGGCGGCGCGGGCGTACCGGGACGCGGTGCGGGCGGCGGAGGACGCGGGCGCACGCCCCTGATCCTGACCGGGGACCGCGCCCCGCGCACGGCCTGTCGAAAGGGAGGACGCGGACGCGTGCACCGCGTACATCGCGTCCTCCGGGCCTGCGGCCCCTGCCGTGACGCACCCCGCACCGCCGCCGGATACCGTCGAGGGGTGACCGACCAGCCCCACCCGACTCATGCCGCGCCTCTTGCCCCCGACCTGTTCACCTGGGAGTTCGCCACCGACCCCTACCCCGCCTACGCCTGGCTCCGCGAGCACGCCCCCGTGCACCGCACGGAACTCCCCAGCGGTGTCGAGGCCTGGCTGGTCACCCGGTACGCAGACGCCAAGCAGGCCCTCGCCGACCAGCGGCTGTCGAAGAACCCGGCGCACCACGACGAGCCCGCGCACGCCAAGGGCAAGACCGGCATCCCCGGTGAGCGCAAGGCCGAGCTGATGACGCACCTGCTCAACATCGACCCCCCGGACCACACCCGGCTGCGCCGGCTGGTCAGCAAGGCGTTCACGCCCCGCCGGGTCGCCGAGTTCGGCTCCCGCGTGCAGGAGCTGACCGACGGGCTGATCGACCGGTTCGCGGGCGAGGGGTCCGCGGACCTCATCCACGAGTTCGCCTTCCCGCTCCCCATCTACGCCATCTGCGACATGCTCGGCGTTCCCCGCGAGGACCAGGACGACTTCCGGGACTGGGCCGGGATGATGATCCGCCACGGGGGAGGACCGAGGGGCGGGGTCGCGCGGTCGGTCAAGAAGATGCGGGGCTATCTCGCCGAGCTCATCCACAAGAAGCGGGAGGCCCTGCCCGCCGGTCCCGCTCCCGGCGAGGACCTCATCTCCGGACTCATCCGCGCCTCCGACCACGGCGAGCACCTCACCGAGAACGAGGCCGCCGCCATGGCCTTCATCCTGCTGTTCGCCGGGTTCGAGACGACCGTCAACCTCATCGGCAATGGCACCTACGCCCTCCTCACCCACCCCGAACAGCGCCACCGCCTCCAGGCCTCCCTCGCCCGTGACGAAAAGGGCCTCCTGGAGACCGGCGTGGAGGAACTCCTGCGTTACGACGGCCCGGTCGAGCTGGCCACCTGGCGGTTCGCCACCGAGCCGCTCACCATCGGCGGACAGGACATCGCGCCCGGCGACCCGGTCCTCGTCGTCCTCGCGGCCGCCGACCGGGACCCGGAGCGGTTCGCCGACCCGGACGTCCTCGACCTCGGACGGCGTGACAACCAACACCTCGGATACGGCCACGGCATCCACTACTGCCTCGGCGCCCCGCTCGCCCGGCTGGAGGGACAGACCGCGATCGCCACCCTCCTCACCCGGCTCCCCGACCTCCGACTCGCGGTGGATCCGGCCGATTTGCGGTGGCGTGGCGGGCTCATCATGCGTGGACTGCGCACCTTGCCCGTGGAGTTCACACCCGTCCGGTAATCGACCGGAGTGGCATGTTCCGCGAACCTTCCGCATACCACTCGAAGGGCCTTCCCGTGATGAGAAGATGACAAGCGGTCAAGTCTGTGATCTTCACGTGATCTGTGCGGCATTAACTTGTGACAAGTGATCGTCAGCCGATACGTTCACTCGTCAACGCGGTACGTCGGACTCCATGTACCGCGCTGGTCACCGCTGTCGCACGAAAGGCTTCCGCATGCTCTCCGGGAACGGTCGTCACCGTCGCCCCCGTCAGGCTCCGGCCCTCCTCGTCGCGGCCGGAGTGACCGGCTCCGCCATCGCCATCCCGCTGCTCGGTGCCACCGCCGCGAACGCGGCCGACGGAACCACCTGGGACAAGGTGGCCGAGTGCGAGAGCGGCGGCTCCTGGAGCGCCGACACCGGCAACGGGTTCTACGGCGGTCTGCAGATCTCCCAGGACGACTGGGACAAGTACGGCGGCCCCGACTTCGCCTCCACCCCGGACCAGGCGAGCCGCTCGCAGCAGATAGCCGTCGCCGAGAAGATCCTCGACGACCGGGGTACCGCGCCCTGGGCCACCTGTGCGCTGCTCTCCGGACTCACCTCGAACTCCGGGTCGGTCGACGTCGACACCGGCGTCGGGGAGTCCGGGTCGCCCGACTCCGCCGGCTCATCCGATTCCTCCGGTTCATCGGATTCCTCGGACTGGCCCGGCTTGTCCGACTCGTCCTCGACGTCGGACTCCCCGTCGAACGACTCCCATAAGTCCAAGTCCAGGTCCAAGGACGCCGACGACAAGCGCGGATCCTCGAAGCCCTCGAACTCCTCCGGCTCCGCCAAGTCGGACAAGTCGGAATCCTCCGGATCTGGCGACTCGCGGAGGGAGGGTGCCTCACCCACGGAATCGGCCAATTCGGGTGATGCGGACAACTCTGCACAAAACGGCGGCTCTTGGAGTCTGGTCGACACCGGCGAGCTCGGTGGCGGTCGGCATCGTGGTACGAGTGCGGACGAAAGCGACACAAACGGACAGGGTGCCGCCTCTGTGGGCCGTCACGCCGCACAGGACTACACGGTTCGCGTCGGTGACACCCTCGCGTCCATCGCCGACTCCCTTGACCTCGACGGCGGATGGCGCGCGCTCTACGCCGCCAACAAGGCCGACATCGGCCCCGACCCGAATGACATCACCCCCGGTCAGACCCTGAATGTCGATACCGAAACGGGCGAAAAGTAGCGGGAGTTGAGTCCCACTTTCATGCTCAATGTCCGGTTTGGTGAAAGTGTGGGATGAGTCTCAGAAGCCCTGATCGTCTTTGAAATTCCCCGGATCGCGTGTCTACGGTCATGACCGCTCGTCACCACGAGCCCCGGCTGTCGCAACGCCGAATCCTGCCAGCGGCCGCACGGGAACAGTCGTCGCGTCAAGCGCCGCAGGCAGGAGCGGGGGACCCAAGGTAAGTGCCGCGCCGGACAGTTGAGCCGGGGCGGCTAGGGGTGGAGCCACGCCTCCCAGCGGAGGTGTGGCCGGGCAACTCAACCGGCCCGAACCCGACAGCTCACCTCGCAGGCGTCGGTGAGGGGATCCATCCATGCTGTTTTCCGCCAAGGGCAAGCACCGTCGTCCCTCCAGGGCCACCCGCGCCCGCGCCCTCGCGCTCGCCGGAGTCGCCGGCGCCGCCATCGCCGCCCCGCTGATGGCCTCCGGCACCGCCTCCGCCGCCACCGCCGCCGAGTGGGACGCCGTCGCCAAGTGCGAGTCCGGCGGCAACTGGTCGATCAACACCGGCAACGGTTACTACGGCGGCCTGCAGTTCTCCGCCTCCACCTGGGCCGCGTACGGCGGCACGAAGTACGCGGCCACCGCCGACAAGGCCACCAAGGCGCAGCAGATCGAGATAGCCGAGAAGGTCCTCGCCGCGCAGGGCAAGGGTGCCTGGCCGGTCTGCGGCACGGGCCTGTCCGGTGCCGCCTACACCGGTGCCTCCGCCGGCTCCTCGTCGGGCGGCGGTTCCTCCGCGAGCACCACCACCCGCTCGACCGAGAAGCAGGCCGCCTCACGCTCCGCCGGGCGTCCGGCCGCGAGCAAGACCGTCACCACCCCGACCGGCAAGAAGGTCAAGAAGGGCGACGGCGAGTACAAGGTCGTCAAGGGTGACACCCTCAGCACGATCGCCGCGAAGCACAAGGTCAAGGGCGGCTGGCAGAAGCTGTTCCACCTGAACAAGGACGTCGTCCAGGACGCGGACCTCATCTACCCGGGTCAGCAGCTGCACCTGAAGTGATGCGCGGCAGGCGGCAGAGCCACAGCCTGCTCACATCCGTGTCCCCCGCAGTGCGGGACACGTGAGGGTCGCCCCCGTCCCCACGTCCCCCGCAGTGCGGGACACGTGAGGGTCGCCCCCGTCCCCACGGTCTCCCGTCCCGGTGCGTATTCCCCCGTACGCACCGGGGCGGGGTTTCTCTTTTCCGGCCGCCGGCTTCCCGACGCCGGCTTCCCCGGCGGTACTCCACCCGTTTTCGTCCCACCCTTTGTTCCGACCGGAAACAATGTGTACGGTTCCCTTGTCCACGGGACGGTCGGTCGGTGGCCGATGCCCCGGGGACGGTTAGGCTCTAGTCGCAAGGCACACCAGCCCGCACTTCCAGCGTCACATCCCAAGAAGGAGATGCTCGTGCCGTCCATCGACGTCGTCGTAGCCCGGGAAATCCTGGACTCCCGAGGCAACCCCACGGTCGAGGTCGAGGTCGGCCTCGACGACGGCAGCACGGGTCGTGCCGCCGTTCCGTCCGGCGCCTCCACCGGTGCCTTCGAGGCCATCGAGCTCCGCGACGGTGACCCGAACCGCTACCTGGGCAAGGGCGTCGAGAAGGCCGTCCTCGCCGTGATCGAGCAGATCGGCCCGGAGCTGGTCGGCTACGACGCCACCGAGCAGCGCCTGATCGACCAGGCGATGTTCGACCTGGACGCCACCGACAACAAGGGCTCGCTCGGCGCCAACGCCATCCTCGGCGTCTCCCTCGCCGTCGCCCACGCCGCCTCCGAGGCCAGCGACCTCCCCCTCTTCCGCTACCTGGGCGGCCCGAACGCGCACCTGCTGCCGGTGCCGATGATGAACATCCTGAACGGCGGCTCGCACGCCGACTCCAACGTGGACATCCAGGAGTTCATGATCGCCCCGATCGGTGCGGAGTCCTTCTCCGAGGCCCTGCGCTGGGGCACCGAGGTCTACCACACCCTCAAGAAGGTCCTGAAGAGCAAGGGCCTGTCCACCGGTCTCGGCGACGAGGGCGGCTTCGCCCCGAACCTCGGCTCCAACCGCGAGGCCCTCGACCTCATCCTCGAGGCCGTCAAGCAGGCCGGCTACGTCCCCGGTGAGCAGATCGCGCTCGCGCTCGACGTCGCCGCGTCCGAGTTCTACAAGGACGGCAAGTACGAGTTCGAGGGCAAGTCCCGCTCGGCCGCCGAGATGACCGAGTACTACGAGGAGCTCGTGGCGGCCTACCCGCTCGTCTCCATCGAGGACCCGCTGTTCGAGGACGACTGGGCCGGCTGGAAGGTCATCACCGACAAGCTCGGCGACAAGGTCCAGCTGGTCGGCGACGACCTGTTCGTCACCAACCCCGAGCGCCTCGCCCGCGGCATCGAGGAGGGCACCGCCAACGCCCTGCTCGTGAAGGTGAACCAGATCGGCTCGCTGACCGAGACCCTGGACGCCGTCGAGCTGGCCCAGCGCAACGGCTTCAAGTGCATGATGTCCCACCGCTCCGGCGAGACCGAGGACGTCACCATCGCCGACCTGGCCGTCGCCACCAACTGCGGCCAGATCAAGACCGGTGCCCCGGCCCGCTCCGAGCGCGTCGCCAAGTACAACCAGCTGCTGCGCATCGAGGAGATCCTCGACGACGCGGCGGTGTACGCCGGCCGCAGCGCCTTCCCGCGCTTCAAGGGCGGCGTGGAGATCTCCAAGGGCTGAGCCGGTGAGGCCCCGGTAAGGGGCGCTCCTCAGCCAGGCGTACGTACGTCCCCGTACTCGGTCCCGTACCGTGTGCGGGGACGTCGCACGTGTGAAGGGGAGGCGGGAGACATGGCCGTGAAGGACCGGGACCGGTTCTCCACCGCGACCAGACTGCGGCTGCTCGGCGAGCAGACGGCTGCCCGTGTCTACCGCTCCCAGACCAAGCGGCAGGCACGCCGCTCCCGGCTCACCGGCCGCGCCGCGCTGCTCGCCCTCGTCCTGTGCACGATGGTGGTGGCCCTGGCCTACCCGATGCGTCAGTACGTCTCCCAGCGCGCCGAGATCGCCGATCTGGAGCGGCAGAAGCAGCAGGCCGCGGAACGGGTCGAGCAGTTGCGCGACCTCAAGGCCCGGTGGCAGGACGACGCGTTCGCGGAGCAGCAGATCCGGGAGCGGCTGCACTATGTGATGCCGGGTGAGACCGGCTACGTCGTGATCGACCCCGGTGCGGCCAAGCAGTCACGCGCCTATCAGGGGGCGGCCGACCGCCCCTGGTACTCGAACGTCTGGGACGGGGTCGACAAGTCCGACGCCTCCGACCAGTGAGCCGGTGGCTTCGGGACAGCACCGGTCAGTGAACCCACAGCCAGAGAAAGACAGCCTGAAGACAGCCATGGAAACGCCTCCGCCGCCCACTCCGCGTACCGAGCCCACCGACGCGGACGTCGAGGCCTTCAAGCAGCAGCTCGGGCGTCCGCCGCGCGGGCTGCGGGCCATCGCGCACCGGTGCCCCTGCGGTCAGCCGGACGTCGTGGAGACGGCACCGCGTCTGCCCGACGGCACGCCCTTCCCGACGACGTACTACCTGACGTGCCCGCGGGCCGCCTCCGCGATCGGAACGCTGGAAGCCAACGGCGTGATGAAGGAGATGACGGACCGGCTGGCCTCCGACCCCGAGCTGGCCGACGCCTACCGCGCCGCCCACGAGGACTACATCGCGCGCCGCGACGCCATCGAGGTCCTGGAGGGCTTTCCGAGCGCGGGCGGCATGCCGGACCGAGTCAAGTGCCTGCACGTGCTCGTGGCCCACTCGCTGGCGGCGGGACCGGGCGTCAACCCGCTCGGCGACGAGGCGATCGCGATGCTGCCGGAGTGGTGGCGCAAGGGCCCGTGCGTGCAGCCGCTGGAGGCGCCCGACCCGGCCGACGAGCACCCCGGCGAGGAGGGCGCGGTCGTCGACGACCCGACCGTGGTCCGCGGCGCCTTCTTCGCCGACAGGCCGCTGGTCCCGTCCGGCTTCTCCCGGGTCGCCGCCGTCGACTGCGGCACGAACTCCATCCGGCTGCTGGTCGCCGACGTGAACCCGGCCACCGGTGAACTGCTGGAGCTCGACCGGCGGATGACGATCGTGCGACTCGGTCAGGACGTCGACCGGACCGGCCGGCTGGCCCCCGAGGCGCTGGAACGGACGTTCGCCGCGTGCCGGGAGTACGCGGAGGTCATCGGCCGACTGGGCGCCGGGAAGGTGCGGTTCGTGGCGACGTCCGCGTCCCGGGACGCCGAGAACCGGGACGACTTCGTGCGGGGCGTCCTCGACATCCTCGGGGTGGAGCCGGAGGTCATCTCCGGCGACCAGGAGGCCGAGTTCTCCTTCACGGGCGCCACGAAGGAGCTGACGGGCCGGGACGACCTCACCAAGCCGTACCTCGTCGTGGACATCGGCGGCGGTTCGACCGAGTTCGTGGTGGGCGACGAGCGCGTGCGGGCCGCCCGGTCCGTGGACGTGGGCTGCGTGCGGATGACCGAGCGGCACCTGGTGCAGGAGGGCGTCCTCGGCGACCCGCCCGCCGAGGAACGGATCGCGGCCATGCGGGCCGACATCGAGGCCGCCCTCGACCTCGCCGAGGAGACGGTGCCGCTGCGCGAGGCGCGCACGCTCGTCGGGCTCGCCGGGTCCGTCACGACCGTGTCGGCGATCGCGCAGGAGCTGCCCGAGTACGACTCCGCCCGCATCCACCACTCGCGCGTCTCCCGGGACCGCGTCCGCGAGATCACCGAGTCGCTGCTGCGCTCCACCCACGCCGAGCGGGCGGCGATCCCGTCCATGCACCCGGGCCGGGTCGACGTGATCGGTGCCGGCGCCCTCGTGCTGCTCGCGATCATGGAGCGGACAGGGGCGGAGGAGGTCGTGGTGAGCGAGCACGACATCCTCGACGGCATCGCGTGGTCGGTGGCCTGAGCCACCCGGCACGGGTGGTCTGGGTCTCCTTTACTACCGACCAGTAGCCTCCGGGTGAGCAGGCTGGATAACGTATGAGCGTGATTCCGGGGGTGTGGGCGCACCCCCGGAGGGCGCTCTCCCGAGAAAGTTCGTGAAGTTCTTCACAAGGAATTGGGCCCTGTCGAGGGGCCGAAGGTCCCTCGTTGACCCGTTCGGGGGCTCAACGGCCCCGAGAGGGCGCTCAGGGGAGCGTCGCCGGGGTCTTGCCCAAGGGCGTCGGGCGATGGTGTTTCGGGGCTCTCACAGGCCCTCCGAGCAGCCGGAGAGGCAGCTCACGCGGCATGGACAACGGGTCGCGGTGAACCACGGTTCCCGCTCGCCGTCATGACCTGTGTCACGCGGGTCGCGGAGTGTAGCACGGACCCTCAAGAAGCTTGTGAAGGGGCGCACGAGCGACCCCCGAGGGGCGGGTGGATACTCGATGGCATGAGCACCACGGAGCGTCCCAGGATCCTCGTAGTAGGCGGTGGGTACGTAGGCCTGTACGCAGCTCGGCGCATCCTCAAGAAGATGCGCTACGGAGAGGCGACCGTCACGGTCGTCGACCCCCGGTCGTACATGACCTACCAGCCCTTCCTCCCCGAAGCCGCCGCCGGCAGCATCTCCCCTCGCCACGTCGTCGTCCCGCTGCGGCGCGTGCTGCCGAAGGCGGAGGTCCTCACCGGCCGGGTCACCACCATCGACCAGGACCGCAAGGTCGCCACGATCGCCCCGCTGGTCGGCGAGGCGTACGAGCTGCCCTTCGACTACCTGGTGATCGCGCTCGGCGCGGTCTCCCGCACCTTCCCGATCCCCGGCCTCGCCGAGCAGGGCATCGGCATGAAGGGCATCGAGGAGTCCATCGGCCTGCGCAACCACGTCCTCGAGCAGCTGGACAAGGCCGACTCCACGACCGACGAGGAGATCCGCCGCAAGGCGCTCACGTTCGTCTTCATCGGCGGTGGCTTCGCCGGCGCGGAGACCATCGGTGAGGTCGAGGACATGGCCCGTGACGCGGCCAGGTACTACAAGAACGTGTCCCGCGAGGACATGCGCTTCGTCCTCGTCGACGCCGCCGACAAGATCCTTCCCGAGGTCGGTCCCAAGCTCGGCCAGTACGGCAAGGAGCACCTGGAGAGCCGCGGCGTGGAGATCTACCTCTCCACCTCGATGGACTCCTGCGTCGACGGTCACGTGGTGCTGAAGAACGGCCTCGAGGTCGACTCCAACACCATCGTGTGGACCGCGGGCGTCAAGCCGAACCCGGCCCTGGCCCGCTTCGGTCTGCCCCTCGGCCCCCGCGGCCACGTCGACTGCGAGCCCACGCTCCAGGTCGCCGGCACCGACTACATCTGGGCCGCGGGCGACAACGCCCAGGTCCCGGACCTCGTCGGCCGCAAGGCGGGCAACGAGAACGCCTGGTGCCCGCCGAACGCCCAGCACGCGCTGCGTCAGGCCAGGGTCCTCGGCGACAACGTGATCTCCGGCATGCGGGGCTTCCCGCAGAAGGACTACTCGCACGCCAACAAGGGCGCGGTGGCCGGTCTCGGCCTCCACAAGGGCGTCGCGATGATCGTCGTGGGCAAGACGAAGATCAAGCTCAAGGGCCGCCTGGCCTGGTACATGCACCGTGGCTACCACGGTCTGGCCATGCCGACCTGGAACCGCAAGATCCGCATCTTCGCCGACTGGACCCTCGGCATGTTCCTCAAGCGCGAGGTCGTGTCGCTCGGCGCCATGGAGAACCCGCGCGAGGAGTTCTACGAGGCCGCCAAGCCGGCGCCGGTGGCTGCCGCCGCGAAGACCGAGGAGAAGGCCAAGGCCTCCTGACCTCGGGTCACCCGAGCACAGCCCGAAGGGGCCGCCCGCCCTCCGTGGTGCGGGCGGGCCCTTCGGCGGGCCCGGGCCCCCCCTCGGCGCCGCCCCGCGCCCCACCCGCGCCCCCCCCGCGGGTTGTGCCGGGCCCCCGCGGGGGTGGGCCCGTG
>NZ_JBHYKH010000296.1:0-11136 GCF_042741275.1 Streptomyces sp. NPDC058964 | reverse complement strand
GCCCAGTCGAGGCCCGTCGCCCACCAGCCGCAGCCGGCCCCCGCGCTCCCGGGCCCTCGCCTCGGCCCGGCACAGCGCGCGCAGCCCGGAGCAGTCGAAGAACTCCACGGACCGCAGGTCGACCAGTACGTCGGCCTCCGGCCAGGCGGTCGCGTCCTGCCGCGGAACTCCCCGCCGGTAGAGCAGGAACGCGATCAGCGCGCCCGCGGCGAAGAGGCCCGCCGACCACCAGAACGCGGTGTGTAGCTCTCGATGGTCCCTGCGCCCGGACCAGCTTGCTGGTCGCCTCACGGCCGGTCAGGTAGTCGGTCGCGGCACTGGCGGCGAGGGTGTTCGGCAGGGCCGTACCGATCGAACCGCCCACCTGCCGCATGGCGTTGACGGTCGCCGAGGCGACACCCGCGTCCTCGGCCGCCACCCCGCCGGTGGCCAGCTGCATCGCGGGCGGCATGACCAGGCCCGGGCCCAGACCGATGACGACCAGCTGGGGCAGCACCGCGCTCACGTAGTGGGAGCCGACGCCGATGCCGGTCAGCCAGGCCATGCCGGCCGTGGCGACGGCGAAGCCCAGCGGGATGACAGCCTTCGGGTCGATGCGGGGGAGCAGGACGGTGGTGCCGAGCTGCGCCATCACCATCAGCGCGCCCACCATCGGCAGGAACGCCACACCCGTCTTCGTGGGGCTGAAGCCGAGGTTGAGCTGCAGGTGGTAGGTGAGGAAGAGGAACACGCCGAACATGCCGGCGCCGGTGACCAGCACCGCGACGAACGAGGCCGCCCGGTCGCGGTCGAGCAGGATCCGCAGCGGCAGCAGCGGGTGTTCCGCCCGGGTCTGCCACCAGGCGAAGGCCGCCAGGAGCAGTCCGCCCGCGATCAGAAAGCCCCAGTTCAGCGGCGAACCCCAGTCGTGGGTCCCGGCGTTGGAGAAGCCGTAGACCAGTGAGAACAGGCCGGTGGCGACGAGGATCGTGCCGGGTACGTCGAGCTTGGAGCCGGCGGCGTCGCGGTGGTTGCTCAGCAGGATCCACCCGCCCGCGAAGGCGACGACCGTGATGGCCACGTTCACGTACAGCGTCCAGCGCCAGTCGAAAGCGTCGGTCAGGACGCCGCCCAGCAGCAGGCCGACCGCACCGCCGGCGCCGGCGCCGTACACGCTGAACGCGCGCGCCCGTTCCCGGGCGTCGGTGAACGTCGTGTTGTGCAGCGACAGCGCGGCGGGCGCGAGGAGCGCGCCGTAGGCGCCCTGCCGGGCGCGCGCGGTGACCCGCGTCCCGAATCCGGTCGCCGCCCCGCCGAGCGCGGAGGCGCCGGCGAACCCGACGATGCCGACCAGGAAGGCGGGCTTGCGGCCGAACAGGTCGGCTGTCCGCCCGCCGAGCAGCAGGGGCGAGGCGAAGGCCAGGGCGTACGCGGTGACGATCCACTGCCGGTTGCCGTCGGAGAAGCCGAGGTCGGCCTGGGCGGAGGGCAGGGCGATGTTCACGATCGTGGCGTCGAGGACCACCATCAGCTGCGCGACGGCGATGACCGCGAGGATCCACCACCGCTTGGCGGGGGCGCTGTGCTCCGCCTGTGCCGGGGCGCCTGTGCGGGCGTCCTCGGTCAGCGTCTTCTGGGGCATGGGGAACCACTCCGGGGAAAGAAGTCCGGGTACGGGCGAACAACTCATAAACGAAACTGTTTCGTACACATCGAGGCGGGCCACATTCGGCGAAACGGCAAAGTTTCGTTAGTGGTCCAGCCTGTATTCCTTGACTGGCATATAACTACTGAGGCATATTGACTCCATGTCCGACTCCGCGCTCTGGGCCGCCCTCGCCGACCCGCACCGGCGGGTCATCGTCGCGCTGCTCCTGGAGCGGCCCCGGTCCGTCGGGGAGATCGTGGAGGCATGCGGTCTGAGCCAGCCCGGCACCTCCAAGCACCTGAGGGTGCTGCGTGAGGCCGGTCTGGTGCAGGTGCGACAGGATGCCCAGCGCCGCGTCTACGCCCTGGACCCGGCGCCGATCGCCGAACTCGACGCCTGGCTGGTCCCGTACCGCAGGCTGTGGAACGCGAGCCTGGACGCGCTGGGGCACCGCCTCGACGAGGCGTCGGACGACCCGAAGGAACCCTCTTCGAAGGACTGATCCGCCATGACCGCCGAACTCACCGGCACGTACCTGACCCTGGACGACGGCCGTGCGGCCGTCCGCTTCAGCCGTACCTACGACCATCCCGTGGAGCGTGTCTGGCGGTTCGTGACCGACCCGGGCGAGACGGTCCACTGGTTCCCGTCCCGCCTCCGGATCGAGATGGAAGCCGGGGGCACCGTCCACTTCAGCGGCGACCCCCACCAGGCGGACGACACCGGCACCGTGCTCGCCGTCGACGAGCCCCGGCACCTCTCCTTCACCTGGGGCGGCGACGAGGTGCGCTTCGACCTCGAAGCGCTGGACGGCGGGCGCACGCGCTTCACGCTCACCAACGTCCTCGGGGAGCGGAACGCAGCGGCCCGCAACGGCGCCGGCTGGGAGGTGTGCCTGCTGGCCCTCGACGCCGTGGTCCGCGGGGAGCTGCACGCGGGGCCGCACTCCGAGGACGCCGCCGACTGGCACGGGTACTACCGCGCCTACCTCGACGCCGGCATCCCCTCCGGGGCCCCGGTGCCCGACCCCGGCTGACCGCTCACGCCAGCTGCCGCCGCACCAGCTCGTGCAGCCGGCCGCCGGTGTCCGCCAGGAGTTCGGCGGGCGCCCCCTGCTGGGCGACCTTGCCGTTCTCCATCACGACGACGCGGTCGGCGTCCAGCACTGTCGACAACCGGTGGGCGATGACGATCCTCGTCGCGTTGAGCTTGCGCGTGCTCTCGATGACCGTGCGCTGGGTGTCGTTGTCCAGGGCGCTGGTCGCCTCGTCGAAGAAGAGGATGCGCGGGCGGCGGATCAGGGCCTGGGCGATCATCAGCCGCTGGCGCTGCCCGCCCGAGACCGCACCGCTGCCCGAGACGATCGTGTGCAGGCCCATCGGCATCCGCCGGATGTCCTCGGCGAGCCCCGCCATCTCGGCCGCCGCCATCGCCTCCTCCGGCGTGTACGGCTCGGTGCCGCAGATGACGTCCAGGATCGAGCCGGTGAACGGCTCGGCGTGCTGGAGCACCACCCCGCACTGGCGGCGCACGGCCGACCGGTCGAGGGCCGCCAGGTCCTGTCCGTCGTAGAGCACGCTGCCCGACGCGGGCCGGTCGAAGCCGATGAGCAGCCTCAGCAGGGTGGACTTGCCGCAGCCGCTGGGCCCGACGATCGCCACGAACTCGCCCGGCCGCACCTCGAAGGACACGTCGTCGAGGACGAGGGGACCGTCGTCGGCGTACCGGAAGGACAGCCTGCGGGCCTCGATGGCCCCGGACAGCGGACCGGGCCGGGTGCTCGCCGTGCGCACCTCGGGCGTCGCGTCCAGCACGGGCCGGATCTCCTCGAACAGCGGCAGCGCGGCCATGGCCGAGACGAACGAGCCGGTGAGCTGGGTGACCGAGGTCAGCAGCATCGTCACCGACGTGTTGAAGGTGAGGAACGCCGCCGCCGACATCACCCCCTTCGCCGGGCCCGCCAGCAGCATGAACATCAGCAGGGTGCACACCGGCAGGTACACCGCGCCCATCACCGTGGTGAGGTTCTTGATGCGGCCCACCTTCTGCTGGAGCTCACGGCTGCGCGCGAACTCGCCCGCCCAGGCGGCGTACGCGTAGTTCTCGGCCGCGGCCACCCGCAGCTTCGGCAGGCCGCGCAGCGTCTGGAAGGCCTGGTTGTTCAGCTTGTTGCCGAGCACCACGAGCCGTCGCTGCCAGCGCACCTGCCACAGACCGAGCGTCAGGAACACACCGGCGATGACCACGAGCATGCCGATCGCCGCGAACGCCATGGGCACGCTGTACCAGAACAGCAGACCCAGGTTCATCGCGCCGACGGTCACCGACTGGGCGACCACCGGGCCGACCCCCGCCAGCAGCCGGCGTATCGCGCTGATTCCCATGGCCGCGCCGGCCAGCTCGCCCGTCGACCGCTGGGTGAAGAACCGCGTCGGCAGGCGCAGCAGCCGGTCCCAGACGGCCGGCTGGAGCGTCGCCTCGACACGCCCCTCGAGACGGAGGACGGTCAGGTTCTCCAGGACCATGAACGCGGCCGCCACCACACCGCTGATCATCACGGCCAGGCAGACCTGCGCGATCGGTCCCTGCTGGGCCCTGGGCACGTACTCGCCGAGCACCTTGCCGGTGGCGACCGGCACCAGCGCGCCGATCGCCACCGTCACCAGCCCGGCGAGCAGCAGACTCAGCAGGTCGCCGCGCGTGCCGCGCATGCTGAACCGGAGTAGACCGAGCGGGCCCAGCCGCCGGTCGGGCAGCGGACGGTAGAACATCACCGCGCGCGGCTCGAACTCCTCCGCGTTGGCCTTCTCGACCGGTGTCTCCCGGCCGGTCGCCGGGTGCACCGCCACATAGCCGCCACGCCGCCACAGCAGCGCGACCGGCGCCCCCGACAGCACTCGCCGGCCCACCAGCGGGCCGACGTCGTCCCGCCACCACCGGCCGTCCAGCCGTACGGACCTCGTGCGCACCCGGGAGGCCAGGGCCACGCGCTCGACCGGGTCGAGGCGCTCGCTCTCGGTGCCGCTCTGCGCGGGTCCGGCGAGCGTGATCCCGGCGGCCCGGGCGACCAGCCCGCACGCGGCGTACGTGGCATCCGCGTCGGCGGCCGTCGTGCGTCGCGCCGACGCCCTGCCGATGGACGCGAGCAGCGTCCGGTCGGCCTGCGCGCGGACCGCCTCACCGGCCTTGATCCCGGCGGCCGTGCGGGTCTCGTGCGTGCGCTCCAGCTGCTCGATCCAGCGGTCCAGGGTGGTCAGCAGCCGGTACTGCTGGTCGACCATGCTCTGCCACACGGCCGGGTCCATCAGCAGGTCGGCGGCCGCCTCCGCGCCGTACAGCGACCCGTACTGGACGCTGCCCGGCGGCACCTGCATCCAGAACACGTCGTCGTCGTCCCCCACGCTCGAACGAACTCGCGCGGGGGCACCCCCATTCTCGGCGGCCCGCTCGGTGGCCATCGGCGCCTGGAAGAGGACGGACAGGCCGCGGCCCACACCCAGCGCGAGGGCGTACTCCAGCGGACTCGAAGTCGGGGGCACGTACTGCGGATTGCCGTACTCGTCGTACGACCAGGTCTGGGTGTGCGCCGGCTGGTACAGCTCGCGCAGCCCGATGCGGTGCACCACGCAGTCGCGCACCGGGCGCGCGACCAGGGTGTGCTGCGGTCCGGCGACCGGTCCGAGCAACAGCGAGCCCGCCTCCAGCCGGCCGAGGTGGTGCCAGTGGCCCTGCTCCTCGGCATCCACCGCGAACAGGTCCAGCGCACCCGCCGCGACCAGCCACAGCACTTGCGGGCCCGCCAGGTCGAGGCGGTTGAGACCGCCGCAGTCGATCGGCGTGCCCAGCGAGCCGAGTACCCCGAGGACGAGGTCGCCTTCCTGAACGGACGTCATCTCACCGCTCCCTGACCAGCGCCGCGTACGCGCCGCCGTGCGCGACCAGCGCCTCGTGCCGCCCGCGCTCCACGACCGTGCCGTGCTGGAGCACGACGATCTCGTCGCTGTCCCGCACCGTGCTCAGCCGGTGCGCGATCACCACACAGGCACAGCCGCGCCGGCGCAGGTTGTCCATGACCACCAGCTCGGTCTCCGCGTCCAGCGCGCTGGTCACCTCGTCGAGGACGAGGATGCTGGGCCGGCGGACCAGCGCCCGCGCGATCTCCAGGCGCTGACGCTGACCGCCGGAGAAGTTGCGGCCGTCCTGCTCGACCTTGCTGTGGATCCCGCCGGGGCGCCGCATGACGACGTCGTACAGGGCCGCGTCGCGCAGCGCCTCCACCACCGCGTCGTCCGGGACCGACGGGTCCCACAGCGCCACGTTGTCGCGGACCGAGCCCTCGAAGAGGAACACGTCCTGGTCGACGAAGGAGACGGAGGCCGCGAGCGCCCCGCGCGGGATGTCCTCCAGGCGCCGCCCGTCGATGCGGATCACGCCCTCCCAGGGGGCGTACAGTCCCGAGATCAGCCGGGAGACCGTCGACTTGCCGCTGCCCGATCCGCCGACCAGCGCCACCTGTTGGCCCGGGCCGACGGTCAGGCCGAAACCGGTGAGGAGGGGCTTGTCGAGGGGGCTGTAGCCGAACGTGATGTTCTCCAGCTCGACGTGTCCGTGCAGCCGCCGGGTGGAGTCGCCGGCGCCGGGGCGGGCGTAGAGCGGGTCCGCCTGGAAGTTCTCCACGTCCTTCAGCCGGGCCACGTCGGCGGCGAAGTCCTGGATGCGGCCCGCGACGCCGTTCAGCCGGGTGAGCGGCGCGGTGAAGCGGGTGACCAGCGCCTGAAAGGCGACCAGCAGGCCGACCGAGATATGTCCCGCCACCGCCCGCGTGCCGCCGATCCACAGGATGAGCCCGCTGTTCAGGGTGGCCAGGGTCGGCGCGACCACGCCGAGCCAGGCGCTCGGTACCCCGAGCCGCTGCTGTTCCTCCAGGGTGGTGGCGTGCTGCCCCGCCCACTTGCGGAAGTAGCCGTCCTCGCCGCCGGTCGCCTTCATCGTCTCGATCAACTGCAGCCCGGTGTAGGCCGTGTTGGTGAGCCGGGCGGTGTCCGCGCGCAGCTTCGCCGTGCGGGTCGCGCGCAGCCGTACGACCAGCCTCATGGCCACGATGTTGAGCAGCGCCACGCCGATGCCGACGAACGTCAGCTGCGGGTCGTACGTGTACAGCAGCACCGCGTACAGCACGACCACGACCGCGTCCACGCCCGCCGCCGCGAGGTCGCGGGCCAGGGTCTCGGCCACGGCGTCGTTGGACTGGAGCCGCTGCACCAGGTCGGCGGGGCTGCGCTGGGCGAAGAACGTCACCGGCAGTCGCAGCAGATGACGCAGGAACCGGGCGCTGGAGAGGGTCGAGGAGATGATGCGGCCGTGCAGCAGGTTGGCCTGCTGCAGCCAGGTGAGCACCAGCGTGAGCAGCACACAGGTGCCCATCGACGTGAACAGCACGCCCAGCAGGGACGTCTGGCCGCCGATCAGGAACATGTCGATGTAGGTGCGGCTGAGCGCGGGTACCGCCGCGCCGACCGCCACCAGCAGCAGGCTGGCCAGCACCGCCGCGGGCATGGTGCCCGCGGTGCCGCGCAGCCGGGCCGGCATGGCGCCGAGGACCCCCGGCCTGCGCCCGCCCTTCTCGAAGCCGTCGCCCGGCTCCATGACGAGGACGACCCCGGTGAAGCTCCCGTCGAACTCCTCGATGGGCACGAAACGGCGTCCCTTGGCGGGGTCGTTGACGAACACCCCGCGGCGGCCGAAGCGGCGCCCCACGCCGTCGTAGACGACGTAGTGGTTGAACTCCCAGAACAGGATGGCGGGGGCCGTCACCTCGGCGAGGGCGGCCAGGTCCATCTGCATGCCCTTGGCCGTCAGTCCGTAACTGCGGGCGGCCTTGAGCAGGTTGCTGGCACGCGAGCCGTCGCGGGAGACGCCGCAGGCGATGCGCAGCTCCTCCAGCGGGACATGGCGGCCGTAGTGGCCGAGCACCATGGCGAGGGAGGCGGCGCCGCACTCCACCGCCTCCATCTGGAGCACGGTGGGCGTGCGCACGGTCCTGCCCCGGCCCTTGGGGACGGGGCGCCGGGCCGGTGCGGCGCGCCGGCGGCCGCGGGTTTCCTGGGCGGTGGTCACGGGAGCAGCCAATCGACGGGACGCTGGTCGGCCAGCCGGATCGAACCCGTGGCCAGGGTCATGGAGTCGAGCCGGTACGGCGGCCCGTCCGCAGACGACCACCGGTAACCGCTCCGGGTGCCGGCCGCCCTGTCGAGCCTGACGAGTACGGCCACGGGGCGGCCCCCCTCGGTGAACTGTGCGCCCAGCTGGCTGTCGCCGAGGAAGGCGGCGATCGACTGGGCGGACTGGGCGGTGCGGTCCACCGACTTCACATGGCCGCGCAGCACGCCGTACCGCTGCGTGGACACCGCCGACACGGTGAGGTCGACGGCCGCGTCCGCGGGAATGGAGGCCGCGTTCTGGGCGGGGACGTACACCGTCGCGTACAACGGGTCGGAGGCACGGGCGACCTTCTCCACCGCGGCGACGTCGGTGCCGGTACGGATGATCTGGCCGACGGTGGCGGCGAGCGCGGTGACACGGCCCGCGGAGACCGTCCGGACGATTGAGTCGCCCTGGGCCGTACGGACCTTGAGGACGGGCGAGCCGGCCGGGAGCCGTTCGCCCTGCTCGGTGAGGACGGCGGTGACCTGGCCGGAGACGGGGCTCTGCAGGATGTAACTGCCCTGCGCGTACGTGAGGATGGCCGGCGCGCGCACCGTGGAGGCGACCGAGCCGGTCACCGCCCAGACGGAGGCGGCCGCCATCACCACGACGGTGACGGAGAGCGCCAGCCAGCCCTGGGGGCGGGCGAGGCGTACCGGAAGGTCGAGCTCTTCCGGTGACTGGAGCCTGGCGAGGGCCTGCTGGCGGAACTGCACGGGGGACTTCCCTCACCTGTGGGAGAGACTTCGCTGCGACTGGTTCTGGGCATCCGAGAGTCCCGGCGCCGGGGGGCGGCTCCGGGACTCAACGGCGACGAGGTGCGATCAGAGACCGGCGACCAGGCCGGAGACCGGCGTGGTGTTCAGGCCGGTGACACCCTCGACGGTGCCCACGGCCGTGTTGACCAGACCGGAAACCGGGGCGACGCCGTCCACCAGGCCGGTGACGGTGCCGAGGGCGTTCACGGAAAGGCCGCCGGAGACGTTGTCGAGGTCGGCGTCGGAGATCTCAGCGGTCTCGACCTGGGGGGTGGAGTTCATGATGGAACTTCCCTTCATATGGATAACTCACAAGGGGGAGAGCGGCCCCCTCCGATGACAGGTGGACGGCCGCGACCGCGGGCGCCGGGCGCCCGTTTCCGGAAGCCCTTCGCGGCTCCCGCGGTGCGATGGATCAAAGCACGCAGGCGGCTCGCGCATCCAATCAACCAGCCGTCTCACCTGCGCACTTGTGCCTTCGTGGGCCGCATCGGTGCAGGCGCGCGCACGGCTTGTCGGCGACTCCTTCACATGGCGCACGGCATCGGCGCAGACGGACGCTTGCCCCCGGGACGCCGAATCCGGCACTCCGCGCCAAAGACGCGGCAGGGGGCGCGCGCTTGTGCAGATACGCCGGACCCGGTGACTTGGTTGAGTATTCAATGTGCAGATTCCCTGAAGCGGGGATTCCGGCCCGGGGTCGCGACGGACCGTGTTCGGTCGATCGCCGAGCGTGTCAGTCCAGAAGTGCGTACACCGTGCTCGCCCGCGCGGCGACCCGCCCGGAGCCCTCGTCGGTCATCGTGATGTCCGCGAACGCCATCCGGCGGCCCAGCTTGGTCAGCACCGCCTCGATCAGGACATCCGAACCGGCCACCGCCCGCTGGAAGGACGTCGACTGCTGAACCGTCGTCATCGGCACGAAACCGCCGCGCGCTGCCGACACGGCGATCACGGTCGCGGTGTCGGCCGCGGCCATCAGGGCCTGCCCCGACAGACCCCCGCCCTCCCGGGAGAGCCGGTCGGACCAGGGCAGGCGCAGGACCGCACGGTCCTCGCCCAAAGCCACGGCCGACAGACCGAGTTCAAGGACCCAGGGGGCGAAGTTGGCGGAGAGGATCTTGTCGGCTTCGGCCGTGGTCATCGTCATATGGGGGATTGTTCCCGGCCGCGCCCGCCGACACGCGAGGCGTGGCCGATTCGCCGTCGCACAAAGCAAGTTGGCAAACGGAATTGAACGCAGCGCGTGACCCGTCCGTACCTACAGCCATCCAGGCGCCCCGATCCGCTGCCGGACCCCGGCAGAGACCCCGTCCCTTGGAGGTCGAGAAGTTTGAGTCACAAGCGAATGCCGAAGCGCAAGGCCGCGATAGCGGTGGGCGGTGTCGCGGCGCTCGGAGCGGCGGCCCTTCTGCTGCCCAACGCCAACGCGTCCCAGGACGGCGCCTCGGCGGATGCCGCCGCCGCTCCCAAGACCCTGAAGGCGACGGACGCCTCGGATCTCGCCTCGCAAATCGCGAAGGCCCTCGGTGACAACTTCGCCGGCTCCTACTACGACAGCGGCAAGCAGCAGCTCGTCGTGAACGTGGTCAGCGGCGACAGCAACGTGGTCGTCCAGGCGAAGAAGGCCGGCGCCGTCGTCCGGCAGGTGCAGAACAGCACGGCCGAACTCGCGGCCGCCGCGCGGACCCTGAAGACCAAGGCCACCATCCCGGGCACCTCCTGGGCCGTCGACCCGAGGACCAACAAGATCCAGGTCACCGCCGACAGCACCGTCACCGGCGCCAAGTGGAGCAGACTGGAGTCGACGGTCAAGGGCCTCGGCTCCGGCATGGCCGGCATCAAGAAGTCCGCCGGGACCTTCAAGACCTTCGTGTCGGGCGGCGACGCCATCTTCTCCCAGGTGCAGAACGGCACCGTCCGCTGCTCCCTCGGCTTCAACGTCACCGCGTCCGACGGCAGCCCCGCCTTCCTGACGGCCGGTCACTGCGGTGTCGCGGCCAAGGACTGGTCGGACTCCCAGAACGGGCAGCCCATCGCCACCGTGGACCAGGCCACCTTCCCCGGCGCGGGCGACTTCTCGCTCGTCAAGTACAACGACGCCGGCACCCAGGCGCCGAGCGAGGTCAACGTCGGCAACGGGCAGACCGTCCAGATCAAGCAGGCCGTGGACGCCACCGTCGGCACGACGGTCTTCCGCATGGGCTCCACCACCGGCCTGCACAACGGTCAGGTCACCGGCCTCGACGCCACGGTGAACTTCCAGAGCGAGACCGACCCCAACGGCGTCGACACGGTCACCGGTCTCATCCAGACCAACGTCTGCGCCGAGGCCGGCGACAGCGGCGGTTCCCTGTTCACCCAGGACGGCGGCGCGGTCGGCCTCACCTCCGGCGGCAGCGGAGACTGCACCAACGGCGGCGAGACCTTCTTCCAGCCGGTGACCGCCGCCCTGGAGGCCGTGGGCGCCACCCTGGGCGGCGGGGGGGGCGCCCCCCGGGACGGGGAGGCCCGGGGGGTGGAGGGCGGGGCGGGGGTCCAGGGCGC
>NZ_JBHYKH010000295.1:3117-11165 GCF_042741275.1 Streptomyces sp. NPDC058964 | reverse complement strand
CGTGCGCTGGGTCCGGGAGGCCCGCCGGCCGACCTGCGGGACGGTTCGGATCTGCTCGGTTCCTGGGAAACGGGGCGGTGTCGGGGGTCGGGTACGGGCGGGAAGGGGGAGCGGGTCGCCGAGGCCGGCCTCGGTGTCGGTGCCGTAGTGGGCCTCGGCGGGATCGTCGCCGGGGAGGACGGGGCCGGAGTGGCAGCAGAACGACGGGGCACCCAGCGCCTCCACGGCGTCGGATGCCCCGACCGTTCACTCGGACGAGTGTGCTGACATCGCTCTTCCGGTTCCGTGTCCTACTTGATCGGCGGCGCCGTCCGCTGAGGAGTGATCGGCGTCGTCGCGATCGACTGCGGGGACTCCGCGTTCGCGAACGCCGAGGGGGCCGCGACCGCCGCCGCCGGGTCCAGGGCCGCGTCCTCCTCCGCTACGGCCGTCGCGCCGCCCACGATGCGGATCCGGGCCGCGTCGAAGGCACGCTTGATGCGCCAGCGCAGCTCGCGTTCGACGGTCACCGACTTGCCGGGCATGGTCTTGGCCGAGACCCGGACGACCATCGAGTCGATCAGCACGGAGTCCAGGCCCAGGACCTCGATCGGGCCCCACAGGAGCTCGTTCCAGGGCTCCTCCTTGCCCATCTTCTCGGCGACCTCGTCCAGGGTCGACCGCACCAGGTCCAGGTCCTCGGAGGACTTCACCGTCACGTCGACGCCCGCGGTCGCCCACCCCTGGGAGAGGTTGCCGATGCGCTTGACCTCGCCGTTGCGCACGTACCAGATCTCGCCGTTGGCGCCGCGCAGCTTGGTCACGCGCAGGCCGACCTCGACGACCTCGCCCGAGGCGACGCCGGCGTCGATCTGGTCGCCGACGCCGTACTGGTCCTCCAGGATCATGAACACGCCGGAGAGGAAGTCCGTGACCAGGTTGCGGGCGCCGAAACCGATCGCCACGCCCGCGACACCGGCGGAGGCCAGCAGCGGGGCGAGATTGATCTCGAAGGTGGCCAGCACCATCAGGGCCGCGGTGCCGAGGATCAGGAAGCTCGCCACCGAGCGGAGCACCGAGCCGATGGCCTGCGAGCGCTGGCGGCGGCGCTCGACATTGACCAGCAGACTGCTCAGGCCGGAGCCGTCGACCGACTCGACGGTCCGGTTCATGCGGTCGATCAGCTTGGTGATTGCGCGCAGCACGACCTTTCTCAGCACCGCTGCGATCACCAGGATCAGCAGGACACGCAGGCCTATCGCGAGCCACGTCGACCAGTTCTGCTCGACCCAGCCGGCGGCGTTCGTCGCGCTCTCCTGGGCGTCCTGGAGGGTCGGGACGGTCACGGTCGGCGACCCCGAGGGGGTCGGCGACGGCGATGCACCGGCGGCCAGTAGGACGGCGGACAAGGACACGGCAGGTACCTCCAGGTGCGGCGCTGCCCTGTCCGGTGCGGCGGTCAAGGTCGTCAAGGTCACGGAAAGGTCACCGGACGGGCAGGGCAACCACACTAACGGGGCATTGCGTGTGCGCTCGCGCGATACGAAAAGGAGAGACCGTGCTCACCCCGGCCCGCCCGCGCTTGAACAGGGCCTGATCCTGGGGATGAATCCCAGTGATGCATCAGGTGTGGTCGAAAACACTCCCAGCCCGTTACCGGGACATGGTGGCGCTTCCACCAGGCAAGAGGGGAGACTGACTGCAGATCGTCCCGGCGCGAGCCACGCGCCGCCGACGCCCAAGGAGGCACCCGTGCCGCATGTCCTGGTCCTCAACGCGTCGTACGAGCCACTCGGCGTCGTACCGCTCCGTCGCGCGCTCATCCTCGTCCTGGAGAACAAGGCTGTCTCCCTGGAGGAATCCGGCGCCTTCATGCACAGCGCAACCGTCACAGTCCCCGCACCCAGCGTGGTCCGGCTCAAGCGATTCGTCCGGGTTCCTTATCGGGGGCCCGTTCCTCTCACGCGACGGGCCCTGTTCGCCCGTGACGGGGGCCGGTGCATGTACTGCGGTGGCGTCGCAACCAGCGTCGACCACGTCATCCCGCGCAGCCGCGGGGGCAAGCACGTCTGGGACAACGTGGTGGCGTCCTGCCGCCGCTGCAACCACGTGAAGGCCGACCGCCATCTCGTGGAGATCGGCTGGCGGCTGCGCCACAAACCCGCTCCGCCCACCGGCCTGGCCTGGCGCATCATCGGCACCGGCCATAGGGACCCGCGCTGGCTGCCCTACTTGCAGCCGTACGGCGCGGACGACGCCATGGCCCGGATCGACGGCATCTCCGCCTGAGGATCCGGGCCTTCGCGCACCCAGGGGCACGCGTGTGCCCCGGCCCCGGGGATCCCCTGTGCCCCCGGGGCCGGACGCCCGCCCGGCGGTCAGGCGTAGCGCAGCTCCGCCGGGTGCGCCGAGCGGCGCAGCAGCGGGAGCGCGGTGGCGGCGGCCAGCAGACAGGCGCCGTAGACCGCGAGCGGAACCAGCAGGGCCAGGTAGGGCACGTCCGGCGCGGTGTACTCCGTGGTGACCGAGGCGTACCAGACGCCGATCGCCATGCCGCCCGTGCCCGCCACCAGGACCGCGGGGGCCAGCGGCAGCGCGGTCTCCAGGAGCAGCGCCCGGCCCAGGACGTTGCGGGGCACTCCGGCGGCGGTCTGCGCGGCCAGGCTCCGGCGCCGGGTGGCCAGGGACTCGGCGGTGCCGACGGCCAGACCGGACAGGACGATCGCCAGGGCGACGAGGATCGCGGCGGCGGTGAGGTCCAGCCCCGTCGTGTAGTAGGCCAGGTCCATGCCGAGCTGGTGTGCCCGTTCCATGGCGTGCAGATCCGCGAGCAGCACCTGCCGCACCCCGACGAATCCCGTGCCCACGACGGTCACCAGCAGGACGGCCGCATGCGTACGGGCCGCCGCCCACGGGTCGTCGCGCAGCCGTTCCGCCGCGATCAGCAGCGCCGGGCTCTGCGCGCGGGCGGCGAGCGTTTGGCCCAGCCGGCGGGACGACCAGCCCGCCAGCCACACCGCCGCGGCACCGACCAGCAGACACACCGCGAAGACCGTGACCGGGACGAGGGCGAGACCGACGAAGGGGAACGGGAACCGGGCGCCGGTGAGCGTCGTCACCGCGACCAGCACCGCCGACGCGGCCAGCAGTCCGGTCGCCACCTTGAAGGCCCGGCCCGGCGCCCTGGCCGACCGTGTCCGCCGGATCCAGCCCAGCGGTGAGGTCACCACCCGGCGCAGCGCCAGGGCGCTCACGGCGGCCCCCAGCACCGGCACCAGCCCGGCCACCACGGCGATGCCGGCCCACGCGAGCGGGTCGGGGTGGTGCCACAGGCGCAGCAGGGACAGCACGGAGAACACCGTGGCCACCGCCGAGCCGGCCAGACAGGCCAGCCCCGACTCCAGCGCCGCGATCCGCCGCACCTGCGCGGGCGTGGCCCCCGCCAGCCGCAGCGCGGCCAGCCGCCGGTCACGGTGCACCGCGCCGACCCGCGCGCACTGCCCGAGGAAACCGAACACCGGGATGAACAGCAGCATCAGCGCGGTGATCACGCCGTCGCGCGTTCCGGGCTCGTCGAGCAGCCCCGAGCCGACCGACACGCGGTACTGACCGTCCATCGGGGCGAGGACCGCGATCGCCAGCCCGATTCCCGTCGCCAGCGCCGCCCCGAGCGCCGTCAGCATCACCCGCCACCACTCGCGCCGGTCCGATCCGCGCGTGAGCAGCAGCGCCAGCCGCAGATCGGCCCTCACGCCGCCACCCCCACCGGTGCCACGGTGCCGTCGCTCAGCCGCACCTCGCGGTCCGCGTAGGCCGCGACCTGGGCGTCGTGCGTGATCAGCAGTACCGCCGTGCCCGTCTCGCGGGCCGTGTGCACCAGGGCCGTCATCACCTGCTCGCTCGCCAGTGAGTCCAGTGCCCCCGTCGGCTCGTCCGCGAAGATCACCTTCGGGCCGGTCACCAGCGCCCGGGCCAGGGCGACCCGCTGGGCCTGGCCGCCGCTCATCTCGCCCGGCCGCAGCTCCTCCTGCCCGCGCACCCCGAACCGCTCCAGCCACTCGCCGGCCCGCTCCCGGGCGTCGGTACGCGTCGCACCGGCGAGCATCAGCGGCAGCGCCACGTTGTCCAGTGCGGTCAGCTCCGGGATGAGCTGCCCGAACTGGAACACCACCCCGAACTCGGTCCGCCGCAGCTCGCTCAGCCGCTTCTCGGGCAACTGGTCCAGCCGTTGTCCGGCATACGTCACCGAGCCCGCGTCCGGGTGGACGATCCCGGCGAGGCAGTGCAGCAGTGTGGACTTCCCGCTGCCACTGGCGCCGGTGACGGCGAGGATCTCACCGGCGCCCAGCTCGACGGAGGCGCCGCGCAGGGCGTCGGTTCTGCCGTGCGTCTTGGTGAGACCACGGGCCGCCAGGAGCGGCACTGCGCTGTCCCCTTGGTTCATGCTGCGTCGACCTCCGCGGTCAGAGTGGTCAGCCGGGCCGCCGTGGTGGTCATCCAACGGAGGTCGGCGTCCAGGTGGTTGAGGGCGTAGTCCGCCGAGAGCACGGTCGAGAGATCGGCGCGCAGCGCGGTCTTCACCGCGGTGAGCTCCCGCATCCGCTCCATGTGCGCGGCGCGTTGGGCGTGCAGGTAGGCGGCCGGGTCGCCGTCGGCCAGGATCGACACCACGACCTTGGCGAAGATCTCGTTCGCCACGAAGGGGGCCGGCGGGGTGATCTCGCCCGCCCACCGCGCCAGTTCGTGCGAACCCGCGTCCGTCGAACGGTAGAGCGTGCGCTCCGGTCCGCCGTCCGCATCGGTGCCGTCGACCTCCGCGAGGCCGTCCCGGACCAGGCGCTGCAAGGTCGTGTAGACCTGTCCGTAGGCCAGCGGACGGGCCTGCGGAAAACGTTCGTCGTGGCGTCGCTTGAGGTCGTAGCCATGGCTCGGCCCTGCCTCGAGCAGCCCCAGGAGGATGTGCCGGGTGCTCATGGAGATCATTATGCACTGGATACATGTACTGAGTGAATAGTGAGGCGGAAGAGATCGTGATCCGGGGCGCGGACCGAGGCCGGCGCCCCCGCGCCCACCCGCACTCCACCACCCGTCGAGAGTGCGGTCCCGTCCGCTGGGTAGGCCTGCGGTAATCCGCCCGACGCCGCGGCAGGCACGCGGCGGCGCCGGGCACACCGACCCGGCACCCGACGTACCGACAAGGAGGCCCTCGTGGCCGCACCGGCTCACCTCCCGCTCCCGGCCCAGTCCAAACCCGCGGCGGAGCCGTCCGCCGATTCCGAGCACCTCTGCTTCTGCGTCTTCAGCGCGGAGAGCGCCTCCGCCGAGGCCCCGCTGACCAGCGAGCCGCCGCTGCCCGACGCCGAGCCCCTCACCAGCGAGCCGCCCCTCGCCGACGCCGCCCCGCTGACCAGCGAGTCCGACGCGACCGCGGGCTCCTGCGCCACGGGGCTGTAGATGACCGCGCCCGGGCCCCCCGACGAGGAGCTCTCCAGGCTCGCCGAGCTGCACGGCGTCGCCACCTCCTACAGCCCGTCCCCGGACCGCACGGTCGCCGCCCCCGCAACCGCCGTCAGGGCCGCGCTGGCCGCGCTCGGCATCGACGCGAGCACCCCGCAGGCGGCCCGTTCCGCGCTCGCCGCCCGCGAGCGTGAACTGCGCGAGCGACTGCTGCCGCCCACGCTGGTCCACTGGGCGGACGCCCCCGACGGCCCCCCGGCCCTGGGCGCGCTGCCGGCCGGTACCCGCCTGCGCATCGAGACCGAGCAGGGCGAGACCCGTGCCGCCGCCGAGGGGCTCCCGGACGGCGTCCACCGCGTGACCGCCTCCGCACCCGACGGCCGCACCGCGGAAGCCCGTCTCATCGTCGCCCCGGCCCGGCTGCCCACACCCGCCGGACGCTCCTACGGACTCCTCGTCCAGCTCTACTCCCTCCTGTCCCGGCGCTCCTGGGGCATGGGCGACCTCGGTGACCTCGCCGAGCTGGCCACCTGGGCCGGCCGCACCGGCGGCGCCGGATTCGTGCAGGTCAACCCGCTGCACGCGGCCGTACCCGGCGCGCCCACCGACCCCTCGCCCTACCGGCCCTCCTCCCGCCGCTTCCCCGACCCGGTGCACCTGCGGGTGGAGAACATCCCTGAGTTCGCCCACGTCGAGGACCGCGAGCGCGTCGGCGGCCTGCTGGAGCGGGCGGAACGGCTGCGCGCCTCCGTGCTCGACAAGGGCGCGTTGATCGACCGGGACGCGGTCTGGGAGCTCAAGCGGGAGGCGCTGGAGCTGGTGCGGGACGTACCCCCGGGCCCAGGCAGGCAGGCGGCCTACGCCGACTTCCTGGCCGAGGAGGGGCAGGCACTGGAGGACCACGCCACCTGGTGCGCGCTCGCCGAGGTGCACGGCTCCGACTGGCACCGGTGGCCCGAGGACCTGCGCGACCCCCGTTCGGCCGGAACCGCCCGTGCACGCGCCGAGCTGATGGACCGCGTCGACTTCCACTCCTGGCTCGCCTGGCTCACCGACGCCCAGCTCACCGCGGCCCAGCGTGCCGCGCGCGAGGCGGGCATGTCGGCCGGGATCGTGCACGACCTCGCGGTCGGGGTGCACCCCGGGGGCGCCGACGCCTGGGCGCAGCAGGAGTACTTCGCCGCCGGGATGTCGGTGGGCGCCCCGCCGGACGCGTTCAACGCCCGGGGCCAGGACTGGGGCCTGCCGCCCTGGCGTCCGGACCGCCTGGCCGCCTCCGGCCACGCCCCCTACCGCCGGCTGCTGCGCGCCCTGTTCCGGTACGCCGGTGCCCTGCGCATCGACCACGTCATGGGCCTGTTCCGGCTGTGGTGGGTGCCGCAGGGACAACCGCCGACAGAGGGTACGTACGTCCGCTACGACGCCGACGCCATGCTCGCCCTCCTCGCCCTGGAGGCCTCCCGGGCCGGGGCGCTGGTGATCGGCGAGGACCTGGGCACGGTGGAGCCGGGTGTGCGCGAGACGCTGCAGCGGCGCGGGGTGCTCGGCACCTCGGTGCTGTGGTTCGAACGCGACTGGGAGGGCGACGGCCACCCCCTGCCGCCCGCCCGCTGGCGCGCCGACTGCCTGGCCACCGCGACCACCCACGACCTGCCGTCCACCGCGGCCCGGCTCACCGGCGAACACGTCGAACTCCGCGACCGCCTGGGACTGTTGACGCGGCCGCTGGAGGAGGAGCGCGCGGCGGCCGCGGCGGACACCGCGGAGTGGCTGGCCCTGCTCATCCGGCTCGGCCTGCTTACGGGTACGGCCGGAGTCCACTCGCCCCCGGCCGAGGAGGCGGAGATCCAGGCCGTCCACCGCTTCCTGCTGAGCACCCCGGCCCGCATGATCGGCGTCTGGCTCCCGGACGGCGTCGGCGACCGCCGCCCGCAGAACCTGCCCGGCACCTGGGACCAGTACCCCAACTGGCGCCTGCCGATCGCCGACGCCGAAGGCCGCCCGGTGACGCTGGAGGAGCTCGCCGCCTCACCGCGCCTGCACGCGCTCATCGAGGTGCTGCGGGGATCTCCGGGGCAGGGGTGATGCCGGTCGTCCCCGTCCCCTACGGCACCCCGGACGCGCGCCTCGCTCGGGCGTTCGCTACTTTTGCACCGTGGACAAGAAGAACGCCCTGCGCGCCGGCGCCCTGGCCGCCGGTACGACGCTGATGATGCTGCTCATGTCGTCCCCCGCGCTCGCGCTCGCGCGCGACGACGGCGACGACCCCGGCCCGGGCCTGAGCGTCGGCGAGACGCTGGGCCTCTACGTCCTGCTCCCCATCGCCCTGTTCGCGATCATCGCGGGTCTGGTGATGGCCCTGGACAAGTCGAAGTACCGGGTCACCAAGCCCAAGGCGAAGGCCTGAGCGGAACCCCGACCCACAGCGAAGGGGGGCCGCCTGACCCCCCGCCCCGGAGAGGGCCGCGCGCCGCCCGGCTCACCCCCGCCACGGGGGGGCGCGCGGGGACCCCCGGGTTTGCGTCCCCAACGCCCCCCCGGGATGGCACACCCCCCCGGCCCGGGGGGCCCGCGCCGCCGAGCGGAAGCGCGGGTCCGGCCCTGTGCGCACG